>JBCBDH010000795.1:0-2798 GCA_038529855.1 Bacteroidota bacterium
AGATGAAGCGGTCTAAGGCATCTAGAGAATCTTGATTCAATCCTGCTTCCTCTTTTCCTTTGATCAAAATGATTTTAGGAGTATGGTAGTCATAAAAGGTCACAAATTGGTTCTGGAGTACGCTTATAATAGTACGGAGCGATCAGATATCAATGATGTAAGATCAGCGGGAAAGAGCCTTACGGCATTGCTGCTGGGCATAGCCATAAAGGACGGTTTGGTCAAAGATTTAGAGCAGGATGTTTATTCCTTCTTTTCTATAGACAAATATCCTAATCTACACGAAGACTATAAAAAGGTGAAGATCAAACATCTATTGGATATGGCCTCTGGCTTGGATGCAGATTCAGATGATTGGAAAACACCTGGCAATGCGGGGCAATGGATGGATAAGGACGATTGGGTGAGTTATTTGTTGGGCATACCCCTAAAAAGACAACCAGGAGAAAAATGGGTATATGCTGATATCAACTCTGCTTTGATTGGAGCAATCATAGAAGAAACCTCAGGAAAAAGCTTGAATGACTATGCCAAAGAAAAGGTATTTACGCCGCTGGGGATCAAAAAGTACTACTGGTATACCAACCCCTCCAATCAAACGGTAGCCTCTGGAACCTTGTACCTTTCAACGCTTGATTTTGCAAAGCTTGGGGTGCTGGTGGCCAACGAAGGCAAATTTGGCAATCATCAAATCGTTCCTGCGGATTACATTGAGCAATTGATTGCTTGCAAGAACTTTGATATTGCTGAGCTTTGGTCTTTGTGGGATGCTTATGGAATGCTTTGGTATAAAAACCAGGGGATCATTAGAGGTAAAAAAGTAGATTATCTGTGGGCATCAGGAAATGGAGGAAATCAGCTGATTGTTGTTCCTGAAGAAGAATTGATTGTCGCATTAAGCTCCACTGCTTACGGACAAAAATACGCCCACCCAAGAACCAGAGCCATTTTGGACAAACTCTTTGGCGCAATAGAATAGCATCATTAAATGTTGGCCATAAACCCCATACGCAATACCTCTTGGGTCAACGTACATAGCCCAACCATGAAATACAAAAAACATTAATTATGAAAACAATAAATTTACTCTTTCTTTCCCTCTTCTCACTGGCCATTTGTCTGAATGCGCAAAGCGAACTTACGGCAGATTATCAATATGAAATTGGGGATACCGTTTACGTAGAATCCCATTTAGAAGTAGACGTTTCCAGTGGGGCATCAGGGGCTGACCTGGTCTGGGATTTCTCCAATTTGGAATTGCCAGCACCCAGTTCCAACTATTGGGTTTATGCTGACCCTGACAAACTCACGGGTTTAGCGGCAGCAGCAAGAGATATCATTGCCCCTCAAAGTAATGTTGCTGCGAAATATCACAATTTGGACGATGTCAATCAATATATCCTGTTCAGGTATCAAGATGAAAATGTCGTGGAAGACTATGGCAACTTTTTTATCGATCCTCCACAAATTGGAAAAGTGTCCAATCCAGTTGTCCTCTATAATTTTCCCATGTCGCTGTCAGACGAAATCAGCAATAGCTATACAGATAGTGTTTTTACGGAAGGGGCCAACCCTGGCGAATGGAATTTGGTAAGCGCGCTGGAAAAAGAAAATCAAGTGGTATTTGATGGCATAGGAGAGATCATTACAGATAAGGGAACTTATCCCAATTGCCTGAGGTTTAAGCGCGTTCGTTCAAATGCAACCGCCTATTCTTGGGTCTATGACAATATTAGCCAACTGATCGTGACCCTTGTGGAGTTTAATGATCCAGATCGTCTACCCAACATCACTTTCAGCTTAATTGACCCTCCACCCCTAACATCCGTTAAAGAAGATCAAATAACCGCTCAACCTTTGATCTACTTAACACAGGATAGGTTAGTTTCCATCACCTTTGAACAAGGCATTTATGATTATTTCCTATTGGATAATGCAGGAAGACAACTATCAAGAGGGAACTTACATCAAACTCAGCCCAATACCCAATATGACCTACTGCGTAATATCAATACGCCATCTGGCATCTACTACATCGCTTTGATCAATAACAAAACAGGGAATTTTACCACCTCTTCGCTATTGATTCCCTAAAAATTTTGATCTAGACTAGTCAAAAAGAGCTTTGGTATCCCAAAGCGCTTCGCTTTAAAATCCTAGCTAATGACCGCCTCTTTCGCCCTTGTTGAGAGAGGCGGTCGTCAATATTCAGCAGCCGCTTGTTCAATTCCCTGGGTATAGCTTTGATAAAAATGGAAACTTTACTTAGGTTTGAGGCGAATCCTTAAATCACGATCGAAACTTTAACAAAAAAACCATGAAAAAAATATTGATCCTCCTACTGTGTTGCACTTGCATGGTAACTCTTGGAATTAGCCAATCTAAGGTAATGACACCAGAGCAGCTTATTGAATTGAATAGAGTTTCTGCCGTGGGCTTAAGCGATGATGCTAAGCAAGTGATTTATAAAACATCCACCTATGATTTGACCACTAATGAGCGATCCAGTAAATTCTTTTCCGTTGCTGTAGAGGATGGAGCGATTAAAGCTTTGGATGAAGTGGGAGCGATGGTAAAGGATAAAAATGTATCCCCAAATGGAAAATGGAAGTTAGTAACTAAGGACGTTAAGCTCCAGAAAATAAGCGGACAGGATCATTATGATGATGCCCCCAAGTCAAATGGCTATAGGCCCCATCTTCCCAGGTGTCCCAATGTCTGTAGTTGAGTTGGTCATATATATAGACATTTGACTTGGGGGCATCATCATAATGATCCTGTCCGCTTATTTTCTGGAG
>JBCBDH010000796.1:0-2798 GCA_038529855.1 Bacteroidota bacterium
GATTATAATAGACCTCAGCAATATCGCCGTCTTTTTCCAGGGCTTGAAAGAAAACTTGTTTAGCCTCATCCAACTCCCCTATTCTGGCTAGTAGTGTCCCTAAAAAAACATAGGTATAAGATTCTTCCGTGCCTACTTCAATTCCCTTTTTAAAGGCATTGACTGCCAATTCTATCTTATTTTGTTCGGTATAAATCCTTCCTTTTAGGGTAAACCAAAAACACTGTTGCTGAGGAAGAATCTGGTAGGCTTTAATGCCGTTGAGCACTGTTTCTGCTGCTTCAAAATCGCCGCAGTAATAGAGCTGTTCAGCATAATAAATCTTGTGGTAGGGACTGGGGTCGAGCGCGACGACTTCTTTCCAGACTTGAGCAGCGGAAAAAGGCCATTCTTTTTGATCGAATTGATGCGCGAGCTTTTTAAGTTCCTTTAGGTCCATCTATAAATCAAAAATTTTACTTGTAAGGGTAAACAGATAAAAGCAGCTAGAGGTTCCCAAAATTTGGTCTTGCGCTTCTCCTATTTTCATGGATGATTTATTGTAATTTTGGTTTCTAAAGCCAATGCTATTAATCAAGCCTAGAGGGATATGAATACATTTGATTATCGGAAAGATCAACAGGCCCTGCACATTACGATCTATTCCAGGGGTCCAGGTTGGGCTAAATGGGTACTAGCCTTATTGACATTTACCGCTATTTTGGCCTTTATCCGCCTCGCTTATCAACTCAGCCAAACGGCAGCCCGCGATGGTATTATGCTGGTGCTCTCCTTTGTCGTCTTTGGCTTGGTGATGAGTTTTCTCAGCCGCTTATTGCTCTGGAATACCTTTGGAAAGGAATACCTCATTTTTCAGGAGGGGGAATTTCGCTTTCAATACGACTACAAACTGTTTAAAAGCGAATGGGAAAGAATACCGTTTAGCGATGTCAAAGCCAGTAGGGATAAGAGTCAAGACCAAATCATTGATGCGGACGATCTCATTGATGGCGATCAAATGAGAGGAGAACACGGATGGGATAAAGGTAGATTGAAGCTGCAATTTGACCAAGGGCAGCATCTTTCACCCGTCGAATTATCAAAAGAGGATTTACTTCGCCTGATCGACCTAATCAATCAAATCAATTAATTATCCTTTACCACACTACTCATCAAAAAAGCTTTTAAAAATCCACCTAATTCGCCATCCAATACTGCATCTGTGTTGCTGGTCTGGAAATTGGTGCGATGATCTTTTACGCGGCGGTCATCCAAAACATAGGAGCGAATCTGAGCGCCCCATTCAATTTTGGTCTTCCCTGCCTCAATTTTATTCTTGGCCTCATTTTTCTTCTGCAGCTCAATCTCATAGAGTCGCGAGCGGAGCATCTTCATAGCCTTTTCGCGATTGAGGTGTTGAGAGCGCTCTTGCTGACATTCGACGACAACGCCAGAGGGAATGTGTTTAAGCCGAACTGCTGACTCCGTTTTGTTGACATGCTGCCCACCAGCCCCGCTGGCTCGAAAGCGATCCCATTCTATATCCGCAGGGTTGAGGTCGATTTCTATGCTATCGTCGACCATTGGATGGACAAATACGGAGGCAAAAGAAGTTTGTCGTTTTCCTTGCGCATTAAATGGACTGATGCGCACCAAACGGTGAACACCATTTTCGCCTTTCAAATAGCCATAAGCAAAACTCCCTTCTATCTCTATTGATGCAGATTTGATTCCCGCGACATCGCCATCTTGTCGATTGAGTTCAGACCATTTATACCCATTCTTCTCCGCCCACATCGTGTACATGCGCAAAAGCATCTGCGACCAGTCGCAACTCTCCGTACCACCAGCCCCCGCATTAATTTCCAGGATACAGCTAAGTTCGTCTTCCTGCTGATTTAGGGTAGATTTGAATTCAATTTCCTCTACACTCTCTAAAGCTTCTGCGTATTTGATATTTATCTCCTCTTCAGTCCCTTCTCCTTCGCGCAAAAACTCCATGAGTACTTCCAGGTCTTCGACCTGATCATTGACCTCATTGTATGTTTTGATCCATGATTCATGAGTTTTGATCTCTTTCATCACCGTTTTTCCCTTTTCCTGATCATTCCAGAAATTGGGATCCTGGGTCATCTGCTTTTTTTCTTCTAATTGGATAAGGCGCTTATCGACGTCAAAGATACCTCCTTATCACTACCATACGGTCCTTTAAGTTTTTCAATTGATCTGTTGTCATGTCGCAAATTTAGCATTTTATCCAAAAATGTCATAGGCTTAGCAGCGTAGGAATAAAAAATGGGCTTATCTTGAATCAACTAAATAAATCCAAAACGAAAAACGCGTATTAGACGGTGTAGGCTCAAACTCTACTCACCACTCTAAAGGAGGTAAATGATTTCATCTGACAGCTGTCCGCTCAAAACAATAAAATGGCCTAAGCACTTCATTTACAGTGTCTTGCTACTTGTTTTTTGCCTATTGTCAACTGCTGAACACGCCTATACTCAACAATTAGCGCACACTTCTGGCGAAATCCTTCTTCAAGTCAAGCAACAACAAAAAATCACGGATATCCTCTCTCAATTCAGAGGCCATCCAGCCTTTAGAGAAGGGCAAATTCAATTAAAAAGACAAGTGGAGGCCCCCTTAAATGTCTATCAAATCACATTTGATCCTGGCCAAATCCACGAAGGACATCTCTTGGAAACCCTTCGCAAAGACGATCGAGTGGAAATGGCTCAATTCAATCATTTTATTCAAATGCCACTGAAAGGAAAATAAGGGATCATCAGGGGTGGATCGACTTTGAATGAAATGAT
>JBCBDH010000797.1:0-2795 GCA_038529855.1 Bacteroidota bacterium
ATTGCGGGACTTGTTGGATGTTTGGATGGAACCACAAATGATACCTTAATGGCCAATCCTACAAGTACGGGATTAGCGCCTTATACCTATAGTTGGACGGGGCCCAATGGCTTTAGCTCCAATGCAGAAAATCCAATATTGGTCAATGTAAATGCCAATGATGCTGGTACTTACACAGTTATTGTAACGGATGCCAATAATTGTCAATCTCCCGTACGTTCGGTGGTATTGAATGTGGATGATACCCCAATCCAGCCAACCATTAGTGGCCCATCTGAACTATGCGAAGGCGAGGATTTGGTCTTAACAACGTCTATGTATAGTGGCGCCTCGCTTAGCTATGAATGGCAATTTAGCAATGGCGGTGCTTTTAGTACCATCGCAGGTGCAACAACGAATAGTTTGACTATTAATACGACCACCATTTTGGCCAACGAAGGAGATTATCGTGTATTGGTCACTGTAGATGGCTGTACCTCTAATCCTTCCGCTAATTGGGCTTTAGATATTCTCTCTAGTCCAAGCATACCTAGCCCTAGCGTCAATTCGACCAATTTATGCCAAGGTGATACCTTGATCTTAATGGCCAATACCAGTGCGGCCTCTTATCAATGGACAGGGCCTATAGGTTCTGGTTTTAGTTCAACGCTACAAAACCCAATTATCAGCAATGTATCGAGTATCCATAATGGAAGTTATTCCTTAGTAATTGTAGATGCTGATGGCTGTGAATCAGTTGCTGGCCCAACAGCAAATGTCAGTGTATCAACGGCCCCAGAACAAGCAACCATTGCCACCAATGGTCCAATCTGCGATACGGATTCGATCAGGCTAAGCACCAGCACAGTATGCGCCTCTTATCAATGGATTGGGCCAGATGGAGTCAGTGCAACGACTTTGGGTACGCTAGGTGATCCCAACAACCCTTTATGGACAACGAGTAATCAGACGGCTATTGGACCAGAGGATAGCCGATATAAGGCGGGAATGTGGGCGGTCATTTGTTTGGATGCCAGTGGCTGTCAATCGCCCATTTCCAATAGTGAAGAAATGATTATGTTCAGTACTCCAGATAGTATTGTGGCTAATCAAACTGGTCCTGTTTGCGAAGGTGGAGCTGTTCAATTGCTTGCTCCTACTGTAGATGGTGCGATCTATTATTGGTATGATGGAGATCCATCTGCAGGAGGAAGCCTGATTTCCAATTTGCAAAACCCAGTGCTAAATGGCTTAACTGCTGCAGCTTCTCCACATGAGTACTACCTGGCAATTGGTGTCAATACCTGTATTTCAGATACCGTTTCTACCAGTATAGAAATATATGAGCGACCCATCGCCAATATTGCCCCTATTGATTCTATTCCTTGTACAGATGGTTTTGCAGAATTGGACTTGGTACCTACGGTTACCAGTGGCTTAGCGCCTTATTTATTCAGTTGGACTGGCCCCAATAGCTTTGCCTCCGCGGACTCTGTTCCCACCTTGATCAATATTAACAGCACAATGAGCGGCACCTACACCCTCCAAGTAACGGATGCCAATGGCTGTACGGCTGATCCAGTTAGTGTGGAAGTAGAGATCGAAGATGATATTGATCAACCTAATATTACTTCAAGCGGCCCAGCTTGTGAGGGTGGATTGGTGACTTTGGCTGTGGCTGAATATAGCGGCACAAGTGTAAGCTATACCTGGACGGGCCCTGCTGGTCCAATTGCCAATAACAGCAATGAGTTGATCCTTGATCCTTTAGCCACATTGGATGCTGGTAATTATACCGTATTGGTAGAGGTAGATGGCTGTAGTTCTACAAGTCCAGCTTATGCATTAACGGTATTTGATGCACCAATGGTCAGTATTGCTCCAGTAGATAGTTTGCCTTGTACAGATGGTTTCCAAGAAGTTGATTTGGAACCGAGCATCACTGGTGGTACCTACCCATTTACTTATACCTGGAGTGGCCCCAATAGCTTTAGCTCCACGGATTCTGTACCGACCTTAGTGAATGTTACTAGTACTCAGTCGGGTACTTACACCATTACCATTACAGATTTAAATGGCTGTACCGCTACTGCCAGTACGGAATTACAAATTGAGGATGGCCTTTCCGCTCCCTTTATATTCTCTACGGGACCAAAATGCGAAGGTAGTTTTGTTCGCTTGAGTATCCCACTATACGATGGAGCTAGCGTAAGCTACAGCTGGACTGGTCCTTCTGGCCCGATCACCAACAATAGCAATGAATTAATTCTTGATCCTGTATCGATCAGTGATGCAGGCAACTATAGCGTTACCGTAATAGTAGATGGTTGTAGCGCAACTAGCAATACCTATGCTTTAAGTGTTTACGACGCGCCAAGCGTGAGCATTACCCCAGTGGATAGTCTTCCTTGCACGAATGGTTTCCAAGAAATTGATCTGGAACCAACGATCACCAGTGGCACTTATCCATTTACTTATGCCTGGAGTGGTCCCAACAGCTTTAGTTCTACAGATTCTGTTCCGACCTTGGTGAATGTCACTAGCTTACAATCCGGCACCTACACCATTTCTGTCACAGACCTAAATGGCTGTACGGCTGTAGCCAGCACAGAACTACAAATTGAAAATGGTGTTTCTGCCCCCTTTATTTTCTCCTCTGGCCCACGTTGTGAAGGCGGCAGCGTTCGCCTAAGCATCCCCCTATACGACGGCGCCAGTGTCAGCTATACTTGGACCGGTCCTTCCGGCCCTATCACCAACAATAGTAATGAACTAATTCTCGATCCCGTATCGACTAGTGATGCGGGCAATTATAG
>JBCBDH010000798.1:0-2793 GCA_038529855.1 Bacteroidota bacterium
TTTTTTCTCCGTGGGGAACAATTATCTTTAGGCTTAGTCCAAGCCCAATCCATGATGAATTTTAACCCACAAGAGCATTACAACCAAGCTATTCATGCCTATCAAAATGGCCAATTGGCCAAAGCGGAGCAATTGCTGCGGGATTTACATCGACATTTTCCCAAATTGGATACTGTCATGAGTACTTTGGGGGGCGTATTGGTGGCTCAGGGAAAAAATAAGGAAGCGGTTCGCCTTTTGGAAAGGGCTTTGAAAAGCAATCCCCAAAACCCAGATGTTTTAATCAATATCAGTGCAGCACAGCAAAAAAGGGGACGGCTTAAGGAGGCTTTGAACTATCTCCAAAAGGCCCGCAAATTGCAACCCAAACGAGCGGATATTTACTACAACATCGCCAACATACAAATGCAGCAAGGGACTGCTCAACTGGCTGAGCAAAGTTTTAAAAAAGCCCTCCAACTCCAACCCAAGCTCAGCGCCGCTCACTTCAATCTCGCCCAACTCTATCGAAAGCAAGGGCGAAGCCATGATGCCATTCAAGCTTATCAAGCGACCCTACAAGCCCAAGCCAATCACGAAGGTGCCCTCACTGATCTAGGCAATATCTGGGCGGATCAAGGCGAAATGGAAAAGGCCACTGCGCTTTATCAAAAAGCCCTACAAGTCAATCCCCAAAATGCCAATACGCATTTGCTCCTTGGCAAACACTACCTCGACATGGGGCTAAAAGACCAAGCGGAAACCCAAATCACCCAAGCTCTGAGCCTAGCTCCTAATCACAGCGACGCCTACATCTGGCTCGGCAACCTCGCCCGCGACAGACAACAAATCCAGCTGGCTGAACAACACTATCAAAAAGCGCTGCAACTCGATCCCCAAAATAAAGCGGCTGAGCGCAATTGGCGTCGCATGCTCAGTCTGCAAATACCTGGCTGGCACTTCACCATGCTGGCTGATCAGCATCGAAACGAAGCCTATCAAAAGGTCTTGGAAAAGGTGATTCAAAGCGATTCTGTAGTATTGGATATTGGGACGGGGAGTGGCTTGTTGGCTATGATGGCGGCACGTGCGGGAGCGAAGGAAGTCGTCGCTTGTGAGATGCATGCTAAGCTGGCTGAGACGGCGAAGGAAATCGTCAAAGCGAATGGCTATGAGCAGAAAATTAAAGTACTGAATAAGAAATCAACGGATTTAAAAGTAGCGGTAGATTTATCGGAAAAGACCAATGTACTGGTATCGGAAATTTTGGATGTTGGGGTGATTGGGGAGGGCGTCTTGCCCACGATTCGCCATGCGCGAAAAATGCTGCTTCATCCCAATACAACGATTATCCCAGCACGGGTGGAGCTATTTGGCGCACTCATTGAAATTCCTAGTCGCAGTAAAATTGCTCCACTTAAAAGGATCGCTGGTTTTGATTTATCACCACTCGATCGCTTTCGCGTGCCAGAGGAATACAGCACGGTGCATTTAGAGTTGGAAGAACACCGCATGCTTTCTGAGGTACTGCCTATTATGGAATACGATTTTTACCAATTACCTCCTGCTATTCAGGATGATGATCCTGCGGTCAAGCCCCTGTCTGTGCGCATTCAAAACACTGGAAAGGCCCAGGCTTTTGTCTTTTGGTTTGATTTGTATGTGGATGAAGAAACCATGGTTTCTTCTCGTCCTGGTGGGCAGTTGAAGCATTGGGGGCAAGCCTTATATTGTTTTCCAGAGATTAAAGAGGTCAAAACTGGAGAGAAGGTAATGGTACAAATGCTTCACAGCGACCAGTTGATTGCATTTCGCTGGTAGGCAATAAAGCATTTGCTTGTCCTGAGATAAGCTTACTTAGGATGTTTTTTGAAGGTGTGTGATGACTTTTTCAACGCCTCTTACAATTTCCAGCCAAGCGGATTCATTCTCAATATCTCCAAGCCAATCGCCATTGGGGAGGCTTTTGAGTTTTTTAATGGGTAGGCTATCCCACAGACAAGGTCGAATACAAATGGGGACAACCGTTTTTTCTCCTTTTTCATGGTCTGCGATAGCTTTACTCAACTCTTCAGAATAGTTGAAATCAGATTTGATGAAATCAGCACTAATCAGACAGAGGAATAACTCAGCATCTGTCAAATGGCTATGGATTTGTTTTTCCCAGGGCTCCCCTGGAATCAAACAGCCATCGTCCCAAACGGTGATGCTGTTTAATCGAATAAGGGGCGTGAGGTGGGCTTTTAATCGTTCCTTGTATAGGATGTCCTCTTTGGCATAGGAGAGGAAGAGGCGAATGGGGCGTTTGGGAATCCTGTTTTGAGGGGTTTCCAGGCCATTGAGTAGTTCAGAGACTTTGAATTTTTTGCGCAGTCTGCCAGAAAAATAGTCAGGAATACCCTCGCTTTCATAACCCAGTAGTTCTGTGTAGTCAATGAGCAATTCTTCTCCTCTGTGCAATTCAGGCAGTGGAATCCATTCTACGATTTCTATCTCCTGATAGCTGCTGTTGATCTCTTTGATGGTCTCCCGTATGACGCTCAAGAAATCGCGACGCCGCTTGCCAACCACTTCAATACTGATCTTTTTATTTTCCTTGTCCAAAACGATATTGGCGACGCTGTTTAAGATCAAAGCTTCTTTGAGGACGACTCCAGTTTTCCAAGCGTGATCTTCCAGGATGTACTTATTGAGCTTGACCATGAGCCTTGGGATGATAGAGGCTGGCAAAAAGTCGATGTATTCGATGACCAATTTGAGTATGGGGCCTGCTCAATGAAGAAGAACAGCTCTACCCCATGGAGGAGCAAGGCC
>JBCBDH010000799.1:0-2793 GCA_038529855.1 Bacteroidota bacterium
CAAACATTAATGATAAATCCTCGCTTCCGCTCCACCATAAATGGGCTGATCAATCGACTCATATACAGCAAGCCTTTGATATTGGTATCAATCATTTGCTCCCAATGGCGCAGCTCGCCTTCGTGAATGGGCGCAAAGCCCTTGGCCAAACCCGCATTATTGATCAAGATGTCAATATCTTTTAAAGCCGCTGGGAGATCGTCAATCGCCTTTTGGGCTGCATTGGCATCTCGCACGTCAAAAGCCAGAATTTCAGGGCGGCTGCCATACAATTCCTCAAAACTTTGCTGCATCGCCTCCAAGCGGTCCTGGCGCCTACCCGTCAACAATAGACGATAGCCTTCTTTGGCAAATAATTGGGCCGTAGCCCGACCAATGCCTGAGGTCGCTCCTGTGATCAAGACCAAAGCAGCTTCTTCAACTGGCTCTGGCTCTTCTTCCTCTACTTCTTCAGCGACTTCTACATGGACATCGAGTTCTTCTAATTCTTCAATCATTTCATCAACTTCCTCTTCCACGGCGACCTCTACTACTGGTGTAGTGACAACTTCTTGTGGCTCCATTCCACCAGCCGCTTTGGCTAGAGTTTGGGAGACGCTTTGCTCTAATTTGGCTACTTTTTCTTGCTGCTTCATCCCAAAAGCAAGATCATTGGCTGGGGTTTTGAGTTCTGGATTGATCAGATAGGCTTGTTCGTAATACTCGCTGGCAAGATCGAGCTGGCCTTCGTTGTAATAGATCAGGGCGAGATCGTAATTGGCAAAGGGATGTTCTGGATTCAGTTCCAGACATCGCTCGAAGAGTTTAATGGCCTTGGGGGTTTTGTCCAGTTGTTCGTTGAGCAAAACGGCGTATTGATAATTGGTCTCTGGATCATCCTTGTCCTTTTTCAAGGCGCGTTTGAGATAGCGGGCGGCTAATTTTTCTTTTCCTTCCTGATATTCAGCGATCAACATGCCTAGTTGGAAGTCAACGCCAGGGATATCTGGATTGCGATTGAGGGCCTCTTCGTAGTGCGCGATGGCCAGTTCATAATTTCCTTGTGATTCTGCGATTTCACCAATTAGGATCTGTGCGCGCACTTCTGTAGGATAGCGTTCGCCAAGGGTTTCGAGTTGAGCTATGGCGGCATCAGGCTTGTTCAGGTAAGTGTGCAAGACCTGTGCATAGGCATAGCGAATCTCAATATGATCGGGGTATTGATGAATGAGTTCTTGCATTCTTTCCAAACCCTGCTCAGCATGTCCATCTTCAAATAGTTCTTCTGCTTCTTCGAGTTGATCTTCCCAATCCTCTATATCGCTCATAGGAAGGTCCTCTTCTGGCTCCGTATCTATGGCTTCTTCGTGGGAGGGGGGGGCAACTTCTGCTGTGGGGCTTTGTTCTTCTGCGATAGTTTCTTCCTCTTCCTCTTCATAAATGGATTGAAGCAGATCGTAGCTTTCTTTTTCGCTTAGTTCCTCTTCTTCCTCTACGGATGCCTCCATATCGCGTTCTTCTTCTTCCATGATCGCATCAATAATACTAGAGGGAATGCCCGCATTGCTTTCAACTACTTGGTCGCTTTGTTGTGGATTTTCGACATCCAAGACCTCATCTGTGGTTGGTATTTCCTCTGAAAAAACCTGCGGTGTTACCGTTGGAGGTGTAGGGGACTCTACTTGGCCAGGTGTGGGGTCTTCTTTGCCTTCCTCCTCGCCTTCTTCATTGTGGCTATCTGTCTGTTCGCCTGGAAAAGTAGGAGAGGGGCTGCTATCACTTGCTGGATTGGCTAGGTTGCTATTCTCAGAGGGAACATTGGGGCTGGGGGCATTATTCTCTTGGGCTGGTTTTTCCTCTGGTTCTTCTTCCATTTGAGTAAGTGCAAAGGAGGTATAGAGCTGCTGTTGACCAGTGCGTTCAAAAAATACGCGGTAGCGGTCATGCGTAAATTGTTGGTGTTTGAGGTAATCAATTCCACGGAGGTAGCGTAGAAATTCTCCAATTTCGGTTGAAATCCCTCTGATGACCCTAAGGCGAGCATTAAAAACTCCTTCCTGTTCTGCGCTGATGGAACGGCGTCGTTTGCGCATATCCAAATACTGCTCCTGCCAATAATTCATGTATTGAATGACATTGCTCACTCGCTCAAAAGTCGTAGGGATATGTTGAGCACCAGCGGCATTGCTAAAGTAATACCCATCAACGATGACGACCATTACTCGATTGCTGCGCTCCAAATTTTGCAGGTGCAGCATGATGTTGTTCATACAGGCGGCAGACTTCAGGAAGTTATCACTGATGAGAAGGAGGACTGGCTTACTGGTCTTTTGAAGCCTTTGACCCAAATCGCCTTGCGAATCAGCTTCCTGAATGGGCAGATGTTCAAATTGAATCCCTGCTGCTTGGAGATCAGCATCTATTTTATTGGCGGCGGAGCGATTATCAGCGCAATAAGCCAGGATAAATTTTTTCATAATTCAATGGGAATTAAGCAGTTTTTAGGAAGGCTCTGCCAGGAGCTGTTTTACGAAATTGTCAAAATCCTTGGTAAATTCATCGTATTTGCTGGTCGCAGGGCCAGAAAAACCCGTATGTATGCGACGAACCTTATTTTCTCGATCCAAAAAGATCATTGTCGGGTAGGAAAGGATGTGATTGAGCATGGGCAGTTTTTTAACGGCCTCCTTTTTATTATAGTACCCAGCATACACCATTTCGTAGGGAATATTAAAGGTGTTTTTGTAGGTTTCAATGACCTCCATTCCCTTTTTGCGGTCTTTGTGTTTTTCAAAAGCCAGTGCAATGACCGCT
>JBCBDH010000800.1:0-2790 GCA_038529855.1 Bacteroidota bacterium
AACAACAAGTGAGCGATCTGAAAGATAAATTCCTTCGCCTGGTGGCCGAGTTCGATAACTACAAAAAGCGGACAAGTAAAGAAAGGATAAATCTTAGAGAAACCGCAGCAAAGGACACCTTGTCAGCTCTACTGCCGGTTTTGGACGATTTTGACAGGGCCAAGAAAAATGCCGAAGATGATGCTTCTGCTGAGCCATTCAGTGAAGGCGTTATGCTGGTTTACAATAAACTATACAATGTGCTTCGCCAAAGAGGATTGGAGCGTATGGAAACTACAGGTGAAGTATTTGACCCTGAACTACACGAAGCCATCACTGAAATTCCCGCTCCAAATGAGGAGATGAAAGGAAAAATTATTGATACGATTGAGAAGGGATATATTCTAAAAGAAAAGATTATTCGCCACGCTAAGGTGGTGGTAGGAAAATAAACATAATGGCTAAAAGAGATTATTACGATATTCTAGGTGTTCCGAAGTCTGCCGACGAGTCGGCCATCAAAAAGTCCTATCGCAAGATTGCTATGAAGTTTCATCCAGATCGCAATCCAGGTGATAAGGAAGCGGAAGAAAAGTTTAAGGAAGCAGCGGAGGCTTATGAGGTATTGAGCGATGCGGATAAGCGGGCACGATATGATCGCTTTGGTCATGCTGGTGTAAGTGGAAATGCCAGTGGTGGATTTAGAGGTGGGATGACGATGGAAGACATCTTCTCTCAGTTTGGAGATATCTTTGGCGATGGTGGTAGTCCATTTGAATCTTTTTTTGGAGGGAGTGCAGGGCGTGGACAGCGTCGTAGTCAAGGCCAGCGAGGAAGTAACCTGCGGATTAAGGTTGCCCTTTCCTTAGAAGAAATAGCTAATGGCGTTACTAAGAAAATTAAAGTTAAGAAGCAGCACACTTGCCCGACATGTGATGGAAGTGGTGCTAAAGATAAAGGCTCCGTCACGACCTGTTCTACCTGTCGTGGCTCAGGCTATGTTCGTCAGGTAAGAAGTACCTTCTTAGGACAAATGCAGACCACCACTACTTGTCCTACCTGTAATGGAACAGGACAAATTATTACGGCTAAGTGTGGTACTTGTCGGGGTGAAGGAACTGTTTTGAAAGAAGAAACCATCACAATTGATATTCCTGAAGGCGTAGAAGAGGGAATGCAGCTTTCTATGCGTGGCAAGGGCAATGCTGGTAAGCGCGGTGGGCCTGCGGGTGATCTATTGATCAATATTGAAGAGAAGAAACATCCTCATCTGCAGCGGGAAGGGATGAATGTGGTCTACGAATTATACCTGAATTTTGCCGATGCTGCATTGGGAACTTCTGTAGAGGTACCCACTATAGACGGAACCGTTAAAGTGAAAATACCTGGAGGAACACAGGCCGGAAAAATCTTTCGACTAAAAGGCAAAGGACTGCCGGGCATTCAAGCCTATGGGCGGGGTGACCAATTGATTCATGTCAGTATCTGGACGCCTAAAAAGCTGACGGATAAAGAGCGCAAGATATTGGAGGAGATTCGCGATATGGACAACTTTAAGCCCCAACCTGGAAAATCTGAGAAAGGCTTCTTTGAGCGGATGAAGGATTATTTTACTTAGGATTTGATAGAAATCACCCGAATTTGATACTATATTACGGGCTAAGCCAGTTAATCACTCGCTTAGCCCGTTTTCTTTAGTCTATATGCCAACATCATGACTCATCGATTTCTGCCTGGCCTGCTTGGCTTTATTTGCGCCCTTTGTATCCTAGCTTGTGGCCCTAATTATCTCTATCAGGAAACCAAGACCTTGGGTGATGCTGGATGGACTTATCAGGATAGCTTAGACTTTCCCTTTTCCATCTCCGATACCAATCGCATCTACAATCTCTACCTCGATGTTGAGCATGACAATAGCTACCCCTTCCAAAATATGTATATCAAAATCCACACGGCCTTTCCCGATGGTCAACGTCCTGCCCAACAGGTGTCGATTAATATGGCGGACAAAGTAGGCCAATGGTACGGAAACTGTGGGAGCACACGCTGCGAGCTTCGCGTTCCTATTCAAACTGGCGCCTTTTTCAATCAAGCAGGGGACTACCAGGTCACCATTGAGCAGTTTATGCGCCGCGATCCGCTGCCTGGCATCAAAACCCTGTCCTTTCGAATTGAGGATACTGGTCAACAACGAAATGAAAAGTAAGCTATTGGCTAAAATTTCTTTTGTATTGAGCGAGTAGAATGCCTAAATTGGTAGCGTAAAGTGATGGATTGCTATGCTGAAGAGTTCCTATTTCGTCTACCTCTTACTCTGTTCTGCTGCCCTACTCATGGTTTTTTGTAATCGGGAAGTTACCGAGAAAAGCCGTATTGGTGCCTATCTCAATATGGCTGATGACGTCAAGTACGTAGGTAAGTCCAATTGCATCACCTGTCATGCCAATATCTACGAAACCTATAAACAGACCGGTATGGGGCGCTCTTTTGATCGGGCTACACCTCAAAAAAGCGATGCCACCTATGGTGATCATGCCCTAGTCTATGATGAAGCCTCTGACTTTTACTATCGTCCCTACTTCCAAAACGATAGTCTTTTTGTGATGGAATTTCGGCTATCTGGAAAAGATACTACCCATAAGCGCATCGAATACATCAGCTATATCGTTGGATCAGGACAGCACACCAATTCCCATATCATAGACATCAATGGCTATATCTTTCAGGCGCCCATTCCGTATTGAGCCATCGCGAAAAGCGGAGATTATCCTTTTCAAATCCAGGAGCCATATCCCAGCGTTCTTCCTGGGT
>JBCBDH010000801.1:0-2786 GCA_038529855.1 Bacteroidota bacterium
TTACCAAATAAACATACCCCCAAATACGCTAGCCTTGTTATAATTTCGTTAAAGTTGTAAATTGGCAAGATTATCGCCGAACAATTTATGGCATATTAAAGTATATTTAAAGACCGGAATTCTGCGTTATCTTTCCGGAATGTATACCATGGGGACCTCAATACTTACCTTAGAGGTCTTATTTTTTCAAAGGATGAGTTAATTCCATGCTAAAAAATCAGCTTAATATGAGATTTAGAGGCCCAATCTTTTTTTCTTTCCTCGCAATAGCCCTCTTGGTTGGTGCAGCCTATTATCCACTGGGTGATACTTCTGAGAAAGAGACCATCTTGATGCATACCATCCTTGGTGGTTTAAATCAGTTGCACTACGATCCCAAATCTATCGACGATGAGCTTTCTGATCAAGTGTATGATTTGTATCTAGATCGCATCGACGGCGGTCGCCGCTGGCTCACCGAAAGAGATGTCAAGCAATTAGCGAAACATCGCCTTCTATTGGATGATGAAGCCAATGCGGGTAGCTATGTCTTTTTCGATCAGTCTGTCGAAGTTCTCAAGACTGCTTTGGATAAGACGCAGGAATACTATCAGCAAATCCTCGCTAAGCCTTTTGATTTCACCAAAGATGAAAAGGTAGAGTTAGATGGAGAAAAAAAGCCTTTTGCCAAAAATGATAAGCAGCTATATGAGTACTGGCGCAAGGCCCTCAAATATGAAACACTCCAACGGCTCACCAATAAACTGGAAGAACAAAAAGAGAAGGAAGATGAGGAGCAAAAGGATTTTACGACTCTGGAGAAAGAAGCTAGAGAAGCGGTTCTCGAAACCTTTGATGATTGGTATAAGCGATTGGAAAAGCGCCGTCGTTCTGATTACCTAAGCAATTACCTCAATGCATTTACCAATGTATTTGATCCTCACTCTGGCTATTACCAACCCAAGGATAAAGAGAATTTTGATATTGGTATGTCAGGAACCCTGGAAGGTATTGGTGCTCGTCTTCAAACGGATGGCGATTATACCAAAATCGTAAGTATCGTTGCTGGTGGGCCTGCTTGGAAAGGGAAGGAATTAGAGGAAAATGATTTGATCATGCGCGTTTCTCAGGAAGGAGAGGAAGAAGGAACGGATGTGACTGGTTTCTTGCTGGATGATGTGGTTAAGCTGATTCGTGGAAAAAAGGGAACCAAAGTACGCCTAACAGTGAAGAAAGTAGATGGCTCCGTTGAGGACATCACGATTACAAGAGATGTCGTTATTCTGGAAGAAGGTTATGCCAAGTCAGTCATTCTCGATTTCCCTGGAAAGGCAACCAATATTGGCTATATCAAGCTCCCTCGTTTTTATGCTGATTTTAATCGTCGCGGTGGTTCTAGCTGTGCCAAAGATATTGCTAAGGAGCTAGAGAAGCTACAGGATGAAAATGTCAATGGGGTGATACTCGATCTCCGTAATAATGGTGGTGGATCGCTCCGCGATGTAGTAACTATGTCTGGTTTATTTATCGAAAAAGGCCCAATTGTACAGGTTAAGTCGCGCTCTCGTCGTCCAGAGGTCCTGGAAGATGAAGACTCTCGCGTACAATATGGCGGGCCACTGATTGTCATGGTAAATTCCTTTAGCGCTTCTGCTTCAGAGATTTTGGCGGCTGCTCTACAGGATTATGGCCGTGCGGTAATCGTTGGTTCCAAATCAACTTTTGGTAAGGGTACTGTACAGCGTTTCTTTGATTTGGATCAAGCTATTCGCGGTAATGAAAGCATCAAGCCATTAGGAGAGGTGAAGATGACGATTCAGAAGTTTTATCGCGTAGACGGTGGTTCTACCCAATTGCGTGGGGTTCGGCCTGACATCGTTTTGCCCGATCGCTATCATTTCTTTGATATTGGAGAGCAAGAAAATGAATATCCGATTGAGTGGACAGAGATTGCGCCAGTGATGTATAGTCAAAATGTAGTGGATATTGAAAATCTGGATAAGGTCAAGGCGGCTAGTGAAGAGCGCATATCTAAAAACGAAACCTTCCAAAAGGTCTTGCAAAATGCCCGTCGCCTCAAAGAATTGAGTGATCAGACGATGTATACCCTCAATTTCGAAGCCTATAATGCCGATAAGGAGCAGCGCGAAGAGGAGGCAGAGGCATTCGAGGACATGTTTAAGGTCATTGAGGGCTTGGAAGTCCGCAATTTGCAGGCTGACCGTTCGACGATAGAGGAGAACGAGTCCAAGAAGGCACAAAATGACGAATGGATCGAAGCCATCCAAAAAGATATTTACATAGACGAAGTATTAGCCGTGATGGGAGATATGATGAACTAAGCTCCCCCCACCCAACTACGCAAAAGACCTTTTGGACCAGACCTCCAAAAGGTCTTTTGTTTTTCCGTATCTTCGCCAGCAATCAAATCTATAGGACATCGTGAATTATCTGCATCTCGAAAATGTGAGTAAGCTATATGGGGATAAGGTGCTTTTTAAAGACATCTCCTTACAAATCAGCCGTGGGCAAAAAGTAGCTTTGGTCGCCAAAAACGGGACTGGAAAATCTACCCTGCTCCGTGTCATCGCAGGTCTGGAAGCCCCAGAGGGGGAGAAGGCCAAGATAGAAATACGCAAAGATATCCGCATGGGCTATCTGCCTCAAGAGCCAGAGTTTGATAAAGACGATAGCATTCTAGAGTCAGTATTGGCCTCTGATCACGAAGTGATTCAAGCGATTCGTCGTTATCAAACTCTGGCTCTTGAGGCAGATAGCCCATGCGGATATCTTTGCGTATTTCTATC
>JBCBDH010000802.1:0-2786 GCA_038529855.1 Bacteroidota bacterium
CATCAGCGCAATCAAAGCAGCCGCCAGAGGGGTTTTTGATTATGCCTTGTGGTCTTTTCAGGAATTAAGTGCTCCGCTGCTTTGGGGCCTTGGTTTTACCCAAATGAATTGGCCCTATATGTTGGGGATTATCATTGCACCAGCGCTCATTGTATTACTGATCGCCTCCTGCTTTATTTTGTTTATGTACGCCCTGCAAGGTACAGAGCGCTTGATACAGTATTGGTATGGTATCCGTTTTCCCTGCGCTGTGTGTGCGCGAAAAAGTGAACCTGCGGAATATGCTTGCCCAAGCTGTGGACGAAGACATGAGGTCCAATTAATTCCCAGTGTTTATGGGGTGCTGAATCACACTTGTACCAATGAATTATGCAATCAAAAATTGCCCACCTTGATGCTGACGGGGCGGCATAAAAAATTGAAGCGCTATTGTCCCAATAAAGATTGTGGTACCCAATTAAACGATGTGGTAGGTACGGATAAGCACCTGGCTTTGGTGGGTGGACGAAATGCGGGCAAAACCTGTCTGCTTGTTCAAACGGCCAATTATCTCATTGATAACTTCGATGCTAAACTACCAGAGAAGGCACAAGCGGATACCTTTAATCGTTTGTCTGGCTTGATTGCCAAGGGAGCGGTTCCTCCACAAACACAGCGGGTGGCTAATTATCGCGCCTTTCAGCTAGAGTATGGCAAAAAAACCTTTCCCTATCACCTCCATTTATACGATATAGCTGGGGAAAATTTTGAGCATGTATTTGATGCCGCTTCTTATCCCTTTTACAAAAATTTGGATGGGCTCATCTTTATTTTTGATCCTTACAGTATTTCCGCTTTTCGACAGAAGTACCCACCTCCTGCCAATATGCTTTACTCCTCGCAAGAGCCCTATGAGGTCTTACAAAATTTGGTTCAAGCCTTAGAAAAGCACAGTACCAAGGCAAAGATCAAAAAGATCAAACTGAATGTCGTTTTGGTCAAGACGGATACGGGCTATCTAAACAGGGTAAATGGTTTAAAGGAACCTGGCCCTGTTCAAAATGCAGCTTTGAAATCCTTTATTCGCCATCAAGCAGAATCGCAAGCCTTTGTCGAGTTGGCGCATTCCATTTTTAGAAAGGTACATTATTTCCATCTCAGCGCTTTGGGACGAACACCAAGTAGGGGTAATATGCGACCTTTTGTGGGCGCCAATGTGCAATTAACCATTTCTTCCATCTACCAAGGGATTGGTGTAAGTATCTAATTATGATTGATGATAAGGATATAGAAACAACTCATCCAGAGGAATCAGGTACTGGTTCAGGAGAAACGACTGAACCCACAGATGGGGTGCAAAAGCCTGAGGTGGAAGAGGCTGATCCTTCTGCGGGGCTGACTGGAGGGACGGTCAAGGAGTCTGTAGTAATGAGAGAGGAGGAGCAAGAGGACGACTTTGAAGAGCCAGGTATAGATGAAGGGGAAGAAGAAGAGGGAAAAAGCAAGGGGATACATACAAGTGGAGGCGTTGATCAGCAGAATATTGCTATGGGCAACATCAATATCAACAACTACAGTCGTAGTGAAAGAGAAAAGAATGATGATCCCATATTCTATCTTGATCAGCAGAGACCAGCTAGGATAGAACCTTTCCCCTATGCAGATGATGAAGAAAAAATGAAAATCTTCTTAGAGAGAAGGATCATTTTCATTGATTGCATGGAAAAAGAGGTAGCGCGATCTTTTCTGTATGAGGCTAAAAATAAAATTCACCAAAGCTATAAAAAACAATACAGGATAGGACAGGTATCTTTTGGCGATGAGCTAAAGAGAGAGCGGAGTACCTTTCAACAACTTTTTTTGAATGAGAATGGCATTGCTGTAGCAGGGGATGGATTGATCTGTTTTGTTCATATTGATAAGTACTCTTCTAAAAACTTTTTTCAGACATTTCTGGATATTGACGGCTGGGTAGTGAGTTCAACGCTTAGAGAACGAAAAATATTTATTGTATTCTATCTTGATCAAGTCGCTGCTGAACAGTTGGAAGAGATTAGGGGGAAACACAAATATCAAGAGTTTTTATATGCTTATTGGTCACTTGACTTTACGACTTATCTACTCAAAAAACACATTAAGTCTGAGTTGGAGATCAAGCAGTATCGAGAGCGAATTATCAGACAAAGGACAGATCGCATCATCTGGGAACAGGATGATTACCCCTTTTACAGACAGTTGATCGATCTGTTTCGAAAGGGAACAGGTGCCTTTTTTAAAGAGGTAGATGCTTACGAGGAAGCATCAGAAACAGTCGTGGAAGCCAAAAAAAGTGCTTATGAACAAAAACTGGAACAATTGATCAAATTGATTGATCGCAAGCGCAAGGTATTACAACAAGAAGTTTTATACGTCGCTGCCTTTTTTCCCAATCTCAAATTGAGTGAATTTAATTTTATCGTTGCCAAACTCGTAGAGGATAAGGTCATTCCTGAAAAGAAAGAAAAGAAGAAGAAAAAGGCAAAAACCACCATCATCAAGAAAAAGGGGAAAAAGAAAATCATCAAAGAGATCAAGCCAATTATTAAGGAGGAGAAAAACCAAATTTCTTGTAAGGAAAAATGGGAAAAGGAAACGGATGATATTTTAAAAGAATGTTTTTTGAGAGCGACCTATGTGGATGAGTCTTCACAGCAGGTGATTGATTTTAGAAGCTTAGGACTCAGAAAGGATATTCAGAAATATTTTAGAGATGATTTTGCAGACTACTTGCGAAGACAGTTTCTGAGTATTTTGAGAATGGGACTTTT
>JBCBDH010000803.1:0-2765 GCA_038529855.1 Bacteroidota bacterium
CGCCCAAGCTCGTCCCCGCGCCGAATTCGAAACCCTGCTGGATGGCCAAACGGCCCAATTCCAAAACCAAACCACTGATGGCCTCACCTATCAATGGGACTTTGGGGATGGCAGCCCCTTGTCAGAGGAAGAAAACCCCAGCCACACTTACCCTCAAGATGGCAACTACAATGTCACCCTCTTTGCCTACAACCAGCAATGCGCCAGTGTCATCACGCGAGAAATTGTTATCCTAAGCACTTTCCTTAAAGAACCCGCGAGGTCTCAAAGTTGGCTACTCTATCCCAATCCTGCAGATGACCAGATTCATCTGAATGCCTTTGGAGCAGGGGAAGAATGGACTTTGAAGGTGCTTGATGCCCAGGGCAAAATATGGTTTCATCAAACGCTCACCCGCGATTTTTACGATCTGGAAACGGCGCATTGGCCTGAGGGCTGGTATGGGGTGTATTTATCTAGTGGGGAGAAAGTAGAGGTGTATACTGTTGTGATTGTTCATCGTTAGGAGGATGGCAGCGGTTTAAGAACGATGATGTACAATGCTGGGCTGATCTTTTATGAAGATGGAAAAGACTTAAGTTATACTTGGGGACGGATGAAGGATGGTTTTGATGAATTGCGATTAAAGTTAATATGGGAAAGATTAGATGAGCAAACCATAAGAATTAGATACCTTGAGGAGGAGGATTGGGAGGAAGTAGGGTAGGAGATAACAGAATTTGAAGGAGCTTATGGAATTAATTGGTTGAGAATTGTAAACGCCCCATAAAACAATCAAAAAAGCAAAGCATGAAACCCAAGGAATTAATCAAAAAATGGATTCACCTCTTTAATCAAGGAGATGCAGAAGCGCTGGCGGCATTGTACCACACGGATGCTATAAATCATCAGGTAGCCAATCGTCCAATTGAAGGGAATCAAGCCATCAAAGAAATGTTTGCGGCTGAATTCAGGGAAGCAGATATGGAATGCATCCCTGAAAATATCTTTGAAGACGGGGAATGGGGCATCTTGGAATGGAAGGACCCCTTGGGACTGAGGGGCTGTGGCTTTTTTCATATCATAGATGGAAAGATAAAACTCCAAAGAGGCTATTGGGACAAACTTTCCTTTCTGAGAATACATGAACTTCCCATTCCAAAAAGCTGATCAGTCACTAAACCCTGCACTACTCAGGAAAACCTGGTCCCTTGTTTGATTGTTCCTTTTCTGTAAAGAAGAAAATTAAAACCTATGGGGGAACTTATTTTAGGCTTGATCTTAGAATTCCTGGCTTACGTATTTATAGAATTGATTATCGGTAAATTGGGCTATGTCATTCGGTCCATTATTTGGCTGATTCAATGGATAGGAGCTGCTACTTACGGTGTGCTTACTTTTTTTCGATCTAGTCCAGCGCAATTGCTAGACGATAAAAGGACTGTAGTCCAAGTGGCCTTCTTTTTAGCGGGTTTGCTACTAGTTATTGGATTTGCTTGGCTGCTTAATAGCTTGAATTGATCTTTGTTTTGAAAAGTATCCTATTTTTGTAAAACATTAGACCCCTTTCTTTGATTTCAAATAGATAGGTAACAAGATCAGGTCATCTTTGAATATTTTACTCCTTACTCCGCCCTTCACGCAGCTGAATACGCCCTATCCAGCCACCGCTTATCTCAAAGGCTTTTTAAAGACCTTGGGCTATACCGCTCATCAAGCAGATTTGGGGATTGAGGTCATTCTCGCGCTCTTTTCCAAAGAGGGGCTTCAGGCGGTATTCCATCAGATTGAACAAACAGCGTCTGAGCTATCTGAAAATGCCTTTCGAATCTATCAACTTCGAGAGATTTACCTAGACACCATTAATCCCGTCCTCCTTTTTCTCCAACACCGAAATCCTACTCTGGCCCATGCAATTTGTGATCGTAGCTATCTGCCTGAAGCGGATCGCTTCAAAACCCTCGACGATTTGGAATGGGCTTTTGGGACGATGGGGATTCAGGATAAGGCCCGCCATTTAGCCACCATGTACCTGGAAGATTTATCAGATTTGATTAAGGAGGCCATTGATCCGCATTTTGGCTTTAGCCGCTATGCAGAGCGCTTGGCCCAATCAGCCAGTTATTTTGATGAATTGCTGGAAGAGTTGGAAGGGCCTAATACCTTGGTCTCTGATTGGCTGGTGGAGCTCTTGGAGAAGAAGCTTCAGAAATGGCCTTCAGCGGTCGTTTGCCTGAGTGTGCCTTTTCCTGGCAATTTGTTTGGCGCTTTAAAATGTGGGCAATACCTTAAAAAACATCATCCCCATATTAAGGTCGTCCTGGGTGGGGGCTATGCGAATACGGAATTGCGGAGTGTAGGAGAGGAGCGACTATTCGATTTTATCGACTACCTCAGTCTTGATGATGGGGAAGCTCCTTTGCAGCTATTATTAGAACATTTGGAGGGAAAGCGACCAGCTGATCAGCTAAAACGCGTATTTACTAGGAGCGATGGGGTAGTGGCTTACTGTAATGGTGCAGTGGAAAAGGATGTGCCACAACGCGAGACGGGAACGCCTGATTACAGCGATTTACTACTCAATGATTATCTCTCTGTTATCGAATTGGTCAATCCCATGCATCGCCTATGGAGTGATGGTCGATGGAATAAATTGACCCTGGCGCATGGCTGCTATTGGGGCAAATGCTCCTTTTGCGACATCAGTCTCGACTATATCCAACGCTATGAGCCCATTGGTCCTGAATTGCTCTGCGCCAGGGTCAATTTATTCCATCGACCATCAC
>JBCBDH010000804.1:0-2742 GCA_038529855.1 Bacteroidota bacterium
AGAAGAAAGTGAATTGCAAGAAGTCAATAATAAACTAGGAGCGCTAACCAAGGCCCTCAAGGAAGCAGAACAATTATAAAAACAAAAGCAATGAACCTACTAGTCCTCGATAATTACGATTCCTTCACCTATAATCTGGTGCAATACCTCAGAGAGTTGACGGATGAATCCATCGATGTTTTTCGCAATGACGAAATTACGCTAGCGGAAGTGGAGCAGTATGATACGATTGTGCTTTCGCCAGGACCAGGCATTCCGTCTGAAGCAGGGATCATGCCTGAATTGATCCAACGCTATGCGCCTAGCAAATCTATTTTTGGGGTTTGTTTGGGCCAACAAGCGATAGGAGAAGCCTTTGGCGGAGATTTACACAATTTAACGCAGGTCTTTCACGGCATCGCTACGGCAGTTTACCCCACAGAGGCTAACGATCCCATTTTTGGGGACTTGGGAAAAGAGTTTATGGCGGGTCGCTATCACTCTTGGGTGATTAAAAAAGAAAATTTTCCTGATAGCCTCGAAATTACGGCCCTAGATGAAGAGGGAATGATTATGGCCATTCGCCATCGGGAGTATCATGTAAAAGGTGTACAATTTCACCCAGAATCAGTGATGACCGAATGCGGCCCCCAAATTTTATCCAATTTTCTAAAAGAAGCGCGGCAACGCATTCAGCAACCTGCTGCTGGCCGCATTTAATCAATCCACAAATCTAAAACGATGAAAAATATACTGACCCGCTTATTTGATCACAAAAGGCTTTCCCGCGAGGAAGCTCGAGAAATTTTGGTCAAAATATCCAATAATGAATACAATGAATCGCAAATTGCAGCCTTTATCACGGTATATCTTATGCGGGCTATTGCCGTAGAGGAATTGCTGGGTTTTCGCGATGCTTTACTGGAACTTTGTCGGCCAGTGGATTTAGAAGGCGTAGAAACGATTGATATTGTGGGAACAGGTGGAGATGGAAAAAATACTTTTAACATTTCGACGCTATCGTCTTTTGTTGTTGCTGGTGCTGGATATAAGGTTAGTAAACATGGCAATTATGGGGTATCCTCAGCTTGTGGTTCTTCTAATGTGTTGGAACATTTAGGCTATCGCTTCACCAATGAAGTAGATCAGCTCAAACAACAGTTGGATCGCTCCAATATTTGTTTTTTCCATGCGCCTTTATTCCACCCAGCGATGAAAACTGTCGCCCCTATTCGCCGACAGTTGGGGGTGAAGACCTTCTTTAATATGCTTGGTCCATTAGTCAATCCTAGTCGGCCTAAGTATCAGCTCCTTGGAGTTTTTAATTTAGGGCTGTCCCGTTTGTATGAATACATTTTCCAACAAACTGATCGTCAATTCGCCATCGTTTATGCCATTGATGGCTACGACGAAATTTCTTTAACAGGTGATTTCAAACTGCGCACCAATCGTGGGGAGCAAACCCTTAGCCCAGAAGCGATTGGGAAGCCGCGTCTTCAGCAGCAGCAACTGCATGGAGGAGATACCGTTGAGGAAGCCGCAAAGATTTTTACGGATGTATTGCAAGGCACTTGTACCCCTGCACAGTTTGATGTCGTGAGTACCAATGCAGGCATGGCCATCCATTGTATCAAACCAGAGCAGTCGATAGAAGACTGTATCGCTGAGGCGGCAGAGAGCTTGCTGAGTAAGCGAGCGCTAGCAAAATTCAAAGGATTAGTGAATTAGAATCAGGTGGACATAAAATTTTAACCTTTATTGCAAAATTCTCATTATCAGTGGATTAGAGAAGATTTGGAAACTCAAATCAAAAAAAGATGAAAAATATTTATGGAATTTTAAGTTCGCTGCGTCCTTTTAGGGCAAAGGACTTAATCGACGGATCCGGATAAGGACTTGCTAGCTTGGCTTTCGGCGAGTGGATCGCTTGAGGTATAGTGGAGAATTTGCCTGCC
Organism: Bacteroidota bacterium; assembly: GCA_038529855.1. Classification (GTDB taxonomy): domain Bacteria; phylum Bacteroidota; class Bacteroidia; order Chitinophagales; family Saprospiraceae; genus JBCBDH01. The sequence goes on from JBCBDH010000804.1 coordinate 1,935, forward strand.
TGGAAAGGGCAGGGCGGTGGAGGCTGACGGGAGGGCCCTCCCAAAACCCCAAACTATACAATAAAATAAATCAAATAAATAATTTTTTAATAAATAAAGTTCCTCCCAACAATAACTAACCAAATCATCTTCCCTATGGATATTTTAACTAAAATCGTCGCACACAAAAAAGAAGAGATCGCCCGCCGAAAGGCCCTCTATCCCATCCCTCTACTAGAGCAGAGTATCTATTTTAACACCCCAGCGGTATCTCTAAAAACCTACATCTGCCGAAAAGATAAATCGGGGATCATTGCTGAATTTAAACGCCGCTCTCCTTCAAAGGGAAATATCAATCCTTATGCAAAGGTGGAAGAAGTTTCCATCGCCTACATGCAGGCAGGTGCCAGCGCCTTGTCTGTCTTGACGGATGAACAATTTTTTGGTGGTCGAAATGAAGATTTGACCGAAGCGCGTAAATTCAATTTTTGTCCTATTCTGCGTAAGGAATTTATCATTGATGAATACCAACTGGTAGAAGCCCGATCTATTGGAGCAGATGCCGTATTGCTTATTGCCGAATGCTTGGATAAGGCTTCCGTTAAGGCTTTGGCCAAAGAAGCCAAAAGGCTAGGGATGGAGGTATTACTAGAGGTGCATTCCTTAGAACAATTGGATAAGCTCAATGAATTTGTGGACATCGTGGGAGTGAACAACCGCAACCTCAAAGATTTTACCGTGAGCATCAACAATTCATTGGAGTTAGCCAAGGCCATCCCAAGTGACTTTGTTCGGATTTCTGAGAGTGGGATCAGTGATCCTGAAGCAG
>JBCBDH010000805.1:0-2731 GCA_038529855.1 Bacteroidota bacterium
TATTCGATCACCATCCAGATAAAAAGATTGTTTTAATGCAGTGGGAGGGAGTTGTGGGGCGGGAATGCCTTGTACTAAGACTTTGGGGCTAATTAGTATTCGGGCCTCATCCCAAAGCCCAGCATCTACAAAGCTCTGAAGAAGACGGGCACCTCCTTCTACCATAAGGGAGGGGTAGCCAGACTGATACAAGCGATCAAGTAATTGAGGTAACAAGGCTTGCTCTTTAGAGAAGGCCCAATATTTTTTTAATGGGTCAGAATGATCTTGTGCTTTGCTTTGTATGATCCAGGTGGGACCTTCATCTGTTTTAAGGGTTAGCGTCTTGGGGAGTCGATTGTTGAGATCTAATACAATTCTGAGGGGGGAACTGCCGTGATAATAGCGATTGTTTAAGCTAGGATTATCAATTAAGGCGGTATTGGTTCCAACCATGATAGCGGCATACTCACTTCTCCATTTATGCGCCAGGCGGCGACAGTAGGGATTGGTTAGCCAGACCTGCTGTTGGTCTTGTCCAATAAATCCATCTGCAGATTGCGCGTACTTCAACAGGATATAAGGTCTTTTCTGCAAGGTGTGAACTTGATCGATTCGATACAGTCGTGTGGGGCCATTTGTAGAGGGGGCAAAGGAGACCTTACATTGGACTGCTCGAAATGCACGCGAAACTTCATCGGCAGATCGATTGTCTATAATAGTAGAGAAGAATAGGTGGCTTATTTGAGCCTCGCGAACCAATTGAATTAGATTACTAATATTTGTTTCATTTGGAGTAATTGATAAGAATAATCGTATGCTCGCAGCAAGGCTTGGGTCAAAAGCAGGTAGGGTATCTATTGCTTGTCGGGCTGCATTTAAAATAGCAGCACTACCCGTAGATTGCCCTTCACCCAAGATATCCCGATCACTTGCCAACACCGCAGCACCTAATGGCCGAAGGCCATAAGCTATCTGCTGTTTAGCGAGGTCTAGACTACGGCGGACCAAGAGCTGATCAGGGAGATAGTTTTGCATAATTGGCGGAAAAAATTAGTCTTGTTGGCGGAAGATAGTCAAATGTATTTTTCAAATAAGGGCGCTTGCTACTTTTTTTGAAAATCAAACAACAATTATTATGTATTCTACTTGTTATAGCTTATATTTGTTATGGAGCCGTTGTAATGTAGTAAAATTTAATATGCCGATTAGGAGGCAAAAATTTTTTTAATTCCAAAAATTGTATAGATTTGCGAGCAAACAATTCTTCCCCGAGCAGGCTGGTTTTAAGGCTTACATTATCGAGAAACATTATTTGTAAACATTAAAATATAGAGAGAGCGTGTTGTACAAAGTTAAACTTAAGAACGCAGACGAAGTCGTCGTTTTAGATGATCAAGTCTACGAGTATCTTACCTCAGATCCCTATCTGGTTAAGGTCGATTTTATCCACAACTTGAGAAGACATTCCAGTGGTTGTGCTGTGTTTCAGAAGACTTGGCCCAAAGCCAACGGAGGCTACAAAGTCGAGACCATCTATCTGCACAAACTCATTGCTGAAAAATTTCTCGCCGATCAGCGTACTAATGAGAAGAAACTCGTTGGTGCAAAGGACGGGAACAAATTGAACTGTCGCCTTGATAATATCGTATGGCGCTCACGTTCAGTAGCTAGTAGACAACGGAAAACTTCCAGCAAGTGTGGTTACACAGGGGTTTATAAGGAAAATAATCGCTACCGCGCGGTTATTTCGATCAATCGTAAATCGGTACACATTGGTATGTTTGGCACCGCAGAAGAAGCTGCCTTGGCTTACAACAAAAAGTCAAAGGAACTGTATGGTGAAGACGGTAAAATCAATGTCATCCGTAAGAAGAGTAATACTAAATCGGAGTAAATTCTGGTCAAGCACTTCTTATTACAAGGTGGTTAGTAGCCAGTAAATACTGAATTTTTTGTTCAGTGTTTGAGCTACTGTTTTACCTCCTTTCTAGCAATGCGCACTCGTATTGCCCTAAAAAATGCTGTATTTTGGTAAATATCCAGTCAGCGCATGGTTGAAAGCTGTTTAAGTGGCAGTGCTTATCTTACTAGGTCTGTATGCAGCTTTCAGCCTTGTCCTTATGTCAGAATATAGTCAAAGCAAGTGGTTAAATGCTCTAACAAACCACTTTTATTCCTTTCTTGCAGTATGGATTTGAAAAATGACTTATTACTGAGGGTGGCGAATGGGGAGGCAACAGCGCGTCCCCCTGTTTGGTTAATGCGGCAGGCAGGTCGCATCTTACCCCAATACCGTGCAATACGGTCCAAATTAGCTGACTTTAGAGAATTGGTTCGTACGCCTGCATTGGCAGCTGAGGTAACCATACAACCTGTTGATGAGTTAGATGTAGATGCCGCCATTATCTTTTCAGATATATTGGTCATTCCAGAAGCGATGGGCTTAGATTATGAAATGATCGAGAAGAAGGGCCCCTTTTTTCCAAAAACAATCCGTTCTGCTCGTGATATTGAAGCCCTGATTTATGGAGAGGCAGCTGCTAGTCGTCTGGATTATGTGTATGAGGCCATTCGCATTACGGTTCAGGATTTAGAAGGGCGGGTGCCGCTGATTGGGTTTGCAGGGGCGCCATGGACAATCATGGCTTATATGGTAGAAGGTAGTGGTAGTAAAACCTTTTCCCAAGCCAAGCGATTATTGTACAAAGAGGAAGCACTGGCCCATACCTTACTGCAAATGATTACTTCT
>JBCBDH010000806.1:0-2730 GCA_038529855.1 Bacteroidota bacterium
AGCGGCATCAGTGATCCAAATGTCATCGTCGAACTGCGAAAAGTAGGTTTTGATGGCTTCTTGATTGGAGAATATTTTATGAAGACAGCAGAACCTGGTCGGACTTGTGCGCAGTTTATCGAAGACATCCAAAATCTCGAAAAGCAGCTGATCAAGCAGATATCTTAGAATGAAACAGCCAATAGAAAATACCATCGTTCGCCCTCGTATTAAGGTTTGTGGCATGCGAGAGTCTGCTAATATTGAAGCGCTTTTGCAATTGCAGATCGACTACATCGGTTTTATCTTTTATCCACCATCGAAACGATTTGTGGCAGAACGACCACTACTGTCCGTTCATTCTAATGCAAAACGAGTGGGGGTATTTGTCAATGCGACATTAAAAGAGATCGCTCAGTACCAGCAAGAATTTGATTTGGAAATCGCCCAGCTACATGGACAAGAAAGCCCAACCTTTTGTCAACAGGTACAACAATTGGGTCTTCAGACGATAAAGGCTTTTGCGGTAGATGAGCACTTTGATTTTAGCCAAACTCAGATTTACAGCCCTTTTTGTGATTACTTCTTATTTGATACCAAAGGGAAACATCCTGGAGGAAATGGGGTACAATTCGATTGGTCGCTTTTAGATCAATATACTGGGTCTACGCCCTTCTTTTTAAGTGGAGGATTGAGTCCAGGAATGTCTGATTCCCTATTGAATTTTCAACATCCCCAATTGTTTGCATTGGATTTGAACAGCCGATTTGAAAAGGCTCCAGCTCTAAAGGATATAGATTTGTTAGCACACTTTCTTCAACGATTTCATATTGCTGAATAAAAAAACAGAAACGAGTATGACATACGCAGTAGATACACGCGGTTATTATGGAGAATTTGGTGGTGCCTTCATCCCCGAAATGCTCCACCCCAATATCGAAAGACTTCGGAATCAGTATTTGGAAATTACATCAGAGGATAGCTTTCGGCAGACTTTCCAAAAACTGCTTAGAGATTATGTAGGGCGTCCTTCTCCTTTATACTATGCCGAGCGCTTATCCGAACATTACCAAACCCATATTTACCTCAAGCGGGAGGATCTCAACCATACGGGAGCCCATAAAATTAATAATACGATTGGTCAGATATTACTGGCACAGAGGCTGGGTAAAAAACGGATAATTGCTGAAACTGGGGCAGGCCAACACGGGGTAGCAACTGCTACAGTTTGTGCATTGATGGGGGTAGAATGTATTGTATACATGGGGGCAGTTGACATCAAACGTCAAGCACCAAATGTTTCCAGAATGAAAATGCTGGGTGCGAAAGTAGTCCCTGCTGAAAGCGGAAGTAAAACCCTCAAAGATGCAACAAATGAAGCCATTCGCGATTGGATCAACAATCCAGAAGACACCCATTACATCATTGGTTCTGTCGTCGGTCCGCATCCTTATCCAGATATGGTCGCTCGCTTTCAATCGGTGATTAGCGAAGAAATGAAGTGGCAGTTGAAAGAAAAAACGGGTAGTGAAAACCCAGATATGATCATTGCTTGTGTGGGAGGAGGTAGCAATGCAGCAGGGGCTTACTACCATTATCTGGATCGGCCAGAGGTGCGTTTGGTAGCGGTGGAAGCAGCTGGTCATGGGATTGATAGTGGAGAATCGGCCGCCACTAGCGTATTGGGAACAAAAGGCATCATCCATGGAAGTCGGACTTTATTGATGCAAACAGATGATGGCCAAATTATCGAGCCTTATTCCCTATCTGCAGGTTTGGATTATCCAGGAATAGGACCGCTACATGCGCATCTTATTCAATCGGGCAGGGCAGAGGCCGTGAGTATTACAGATGAAGAGGCACTGAAAGCTGCCTATTTCTTATCTAGAAAGGAAGGTATTATCCCTGCCCTTGAAACCGCTCATGCCTTCGCCGCCTTAGATCACATCCAATACGGCTCAGAAGACTGTATTGTGATTAATCTATCTGGCAGGGGCGATAAAGACTTAGCCACTTTTATTCACCACTTTGAGCAATTCGGTCATGAGTAGATTACAACAACTATTTCAGCAAAAGCAAAAAGATATCCTCAATATCTATTTTACCGCAGGCTATCCTACACTTGATAGCACTGTTGATATCATCCAATTACTGGACCAGAGCGGTGTTGATCTCATCGAGATTGGGATGCCCTATTCCGATCCTTTGGCCGATGGTCCTACCATTCAGCAAAGTGGAATGAAGGCATTGGAAAATGGAATGACGCTCCCCTTCCTTTTTGAACAAATTGAGCAGGCTCGACAGAAAACAGATATCCCACTAGTGATGATGGGCTATTTTAATCAGGTCATGCAATACGGTGAACGGGCCTTTTTTGAGCAGTGTAAGGCAGTGGGAATCGATGGTTTGATCTTGCCTGATTTACCATTGGACGTTTATGAGCAAGATTACCAGCAAATACTCCATGAACTTGGACTAGACATTACCTTTTTAATTACACCGCAAACAAGCGAATCGCGTATTCAAAAGATCGATGAGCTAAGCACTGGTTTTATCTATATGGTGTCTAATGCTTCCATTACTGGTGCTAAAAGAGACATTTCAGAGCAGCAAATTGCCTATTTCAACAGAATTGAACAGATGCAACTGGCTCATCCTCGCCTGATCGGCTTTGGCATTTCCAATCGCTCGACTTTTGAAACAGCTTGTCGTTATGCCAGTGGTGCAATCATCGGCAGTGCCTTTATCAAA
>JBCBDH010000807.1:0-2729 GCA_038529855.1 Bacteroidota bacterium
CATTGTTGATGCTCTGGTTAAAAGCACCCAAATAATTTAATCGAATCTCAGCCATTGCTGGATAATCAGTCAATGAAAACTGGGGATGATATCGCAGGACTCCAAAACCAGCAGCTTTATCTAGACTGGGTTTGATTTGCTCTTTGACCTGAATAATTTGTTGGGCAATGTCCTCTGTATCATAGTGTAATTTCAGTGGATATAAGCTGGTCAACCAGCCAACCGTTCGCGACAGATCAATGCCTTTTAGACTTCGACCATGATGTTCCAGCTCTATCAGCCAATCCGATCGATTCAGCCATTTCTTTAGGCTATTGCAAAGGGCAACAGCAATCAAGATAGTAGGATCGGCCTTATAGTATTGTTGTCCATTTTTTAGTAGGATTTCCGTATGGTCAGGGCTGAGCTTGAGTCCTTCCGTTTTCTTCAAAGCTTCTAACCACTCCGTTTCTTCAAAGTCGAGCGGGAGCGAGAAATCAGTATCCAGTTGGGCTTGCCAAAATGCTTGTTGGTTTTCAAACTGGCCAGTTAAGCGTTGTAGGTGATCAACCCATTCTTGGAGGAAAGCTGTTTTGGAGGTCCAGTTGAAGTCGATTTCTTGTTCGAGCGAAGTGTAAAAGCGATAAAAATCTTCTAGCAAAATTCGCCAACTCAAACCATCTATCAGTAAGTGATGAGCGACAATAAGTAAGTGATCGGCCTGATGTGCTCCACGAATCCATGCTACGCGAAGCAGTCTTTCTTTTGATAAGTCAAAATCTGCTTTCATTTGCACACCAATTGTCTTGATGGCAGCAGCTTGTGCTTTTGGATGATCATCCTCAAGGGTAAAAAGCTGAATTTGAAAGTCCTCTGCTAGATGTCGATCATTGTAAAAAACCTTTTGATGGGGGAGATCAACATTTAAACGCAGTCCATCGTGATGCTGAATCAATGCCTTAAAGGAGGCTTCAAGGTATTCTTGATTCAAGGGCCTATGGCTTTCTAAAAGGACGGATTGATGATAGTGCTGAGGCTCCTCAAATGCTTGGGTAAAAAACCATCGTTCAATTGGACTTAGTGCTTTTTCTCCTTTGGGAGATGAGTAAAGTAAGGCAGTTCCTCCTTGTACTTTCTTGACTTGTCTACTGAGCTGTTGGATGGTGCGATAAACCAAAATATCCTTTGCATGAAGGCTTAGTCCCACCTCCGTCAATGCCCCTGAAATTTGGACGGCTTTGATGGAATCGCCACCAAGTGCAAAAAAGTCGTCTTGTATTCCTATTTGCTCTTGCGATAAGACTTTTTTGAAAATGGTCAGCATTTTCTCTTCCACCCAATTGATCGCTTGGTCCGTAGCTGTTTCGGGGGTAGGAATCTGTTCGATTAATTTTCTTTCATCGAGTTTACCATGTGGAGTCAATGGAAGTTGTTCGAGAGCCACCCATATTTTTGGAAGCATATAAGGCGGTAGTTTTTCCATTAAAATCCTTTCTAATTGAGGGACTTCCTCCTCAGCCATGGGTACATAAAAACAGGTCAGTATTTGGGTCTTTTGTTTTTCTTTATTTTGTACAATGACGGCACATTCGCGAATGGTGGATTGCGCAAGAAGTACCTGCTCAATTTCTTTTAGCTCAATTCGATGGCCATTGATCTTTACCTGTCGATCCGTACGACCACAAAATTCCAATCCGCCTGTTTCCAGCCATCGAGCGGTATCCCCTGTGCGATACAAGCGAGCAGTTGGATGATAAGGATGAGCTATAAATTTTTGTTGGGTCATTTGGGGCTGGCCATGATATCCTCGCCCAAGTCCTTGACCACCAATGTACAAATCGCCCATCACTCCAATGGGAACAGGACTTAAATGCTCATCCATTACATATACCTCTGTATTGGCAATGGCGCTTCCAATAGGAACAACGGGGCCCTCCTCTTTTTGCTCATCAAAGCGATGTACAATGCAGCCAATAGTTGTTTCAGTTGGTCCGTATTCATTATAAATGGAGACATCTGTGCCCAGCCACTGCTGTACAGCGCTTGCTAGCGTCGTATCCAATTGCTCCCCACCTACGATTAAGCGACGAATGGACGAAGTATCTGAAGGACGCCCTAGTTTCAAACCCAATAATAGTTTCAGATGAGAAGGCGTAAGCTTAACTGTATCAAGGGAGGAGCTAGAAAAAATTTGTTTTAGTCGATCCGCTATATCAGTTTGCGAATAGATGTGAATGGTCCCACCAGATAACAAGGGCACAAAAATGGAAGTAATCGTCATATCAAAAGCAACAGAGGTGAATAAAGGAAAAGACAAAGCAGTAGAACCTCCCGCTCCATAATGATCAATCGCCCACTGGATATAATTAACAATATTACCATGCTCGATCATCACCCCTTTTGGGCGACCAGTCGTACCAGAAGTGTAAATCAAATAAGCCAAATCATTTGCCTGCAATTCCACTGAAGAAGCAGAGGAAGCTTTGCCTGGAACTAGTGTATCTAAATCGTAAATTTTCTCCGTGGGCCAATATCCAATTTCTTCGCCATAAGCAGCCTGATGGCTAATCAATAATGTTGCGTCAGCATCCTCTAATATCAGCTGTTTTCTGGCTGAAGGGAAGGACGCATCAATGGGAACAAAGGCCGCTCCAACTTTTAGGGTCGCCAAAATGGCAACAACTAATGGTAGGGAATTAGGTACTAAAATGGCCAGTCGATCTCCCTTTTTCACCCCTCTGATCAAAAGT
>JBCBDH010000808.1:0-2718 GCA_038529855.1 Bacteroidota bacterium
GGAAAGCACATTCATATCACTTTCAGTAAGTGGAATATCTGTGATTGAGTAGTTTTCCTCTTCATAGGTATAGTACTTTTTATCATATACAATAATAGGAGCATTATAGCCCAGCTTATCGCTCCGCATCATTTGAATATCCAACTGCACCGTGCGTTTGCTGACGTTGACAGAACGCCCTTCATATTCGTACAAGGCATCTGAGCAGGCCGTGATGAGATCGGCTAAGGTCCAACGGCGGTAGCGGTTTTGTAAACATTGATCGATGGTTTTGTATCGGATAAGTGCATTCTTGTTTAAAGCCATGAAGTGAGATTTTTATGATAAAACAAAATTAAAAAATAACTACGCAAAATAACTGCGCACATAGAATTCATCTTTGTATTGTCATTAAAAAAAAGCATCATGAAAATTACAGGACATACATTGATCGAGATGGGATACCAGCCTGGAAAGTGGTTTAAGGAAGCCCTTGCACATGCTAATGCACATCAATTGGAAGGAGCTGAATTGATCCAATTTCTCGATGGTGTCAAGCCTGCACCTATGATCGGATTGCACGCCGAAGCCAAGGATTTTTCCATCAATATAAAAGCGGAAAATGGCTTGGAACAGGAGAATGTGGATAAGGTCATTGCATCAATGCAGGCCCTAATGCGTACGCCTACAGTCGTCACAGGGGCGATTATGCCAGATGCTTGCCCAGCGGGTCCTAGTGGGACCATTCCAGTGGGCGGAGTAGTCGTGGCGAAGAACGCGATCCATCCAGGAATGCATAGTGCAGATATTTGCTGCTCAGTAATGTTGACGGATTTTGGAAGGGTCGCCCCAGAAAAAGTACTGAATGCTGCCCATTCAATCACCCACTTTGGCTATGGTGGACGAGCGCGAGCGGATGAATTTGAATTGCCTAAGCCGATTCGTAAGGCTTTTGAAGACAATTATTTTCTAAACAGTCAAAAGCCTTTGCACCTATCGCAGTCGCATCTGGGAACCCAGGGAGATGGCAATCATTTCCTTTTTGTCGGACGCTCTGCGAAAACGGGACATACTATGATGATTACTCATCACGGATCACGAGGCGTAGGGGCTTATTTGTACAAGCGTGGAATGGCTGTGGCTGAGCGTTATTGCCAAGCGCTATCCAAGGATACGCTAAAGCAAAATGCTTGGATACCTTTTGATACGGATGAAGGGCAAGCTTACTGGCAAGCCCTCCAAATCATCCGCCAATGGACCAAGCAGAATCACTTGGCTATCCATGATGCTACCTGTCAAAAGCTAAAGGTAGAAGCACAAGATCGCTACTGGAACGAACACAATTTTGTATTCAAGCAGGACGATTTGTTCTACCATGCCAAAGGCGCTACACCGCTAGATGCCCGCTTTATGCCAGACATCACTGGTCCGCGACTAATACCGCTCAACATGGCCGAGCCTGTGTTGATTGTCGAAGGGGAAACCACGGCAAATAACCTGGGTTTTGCCCCACATGGTGCTGGAAGAAACTTGAGTCGATCTGCCCATAAGAAGCGCAAAGAGGGCTTAACAAAACAAGAAGTATTCGCTATGGAAACCCAAAACCTGGACGTGCGCTTCTTCTCCAATGAGATTGATATCTCCGAATTGCCATCGGCCTACAAAAATGCACAGGCAGTTCGCGAGCAAATGGAGGAATTTGGACTGGGTCAGGTCATTGACGAAGTACTTCCTTATGGATGTATTATGGCAGGAGACCAGCAAAATCAAGCGCCTTGGCGCAAGCGGAAAAACGGCGCAAAATAACTGCGTAGTAGCACCGTAGATTTGAATTAAATTATTGGTCAACAAAGCAATAATAAATACTCATCAGAAAGTGGTTTGGGGCTTGCCCCAATTCCACTTCAGTTCAAAACAAAAAAAATATTTAGATAAAAGGCAGGTCAATTAAGCGTTACTTCAATTGTCTTGAAAACACCTTTACGCTTATCATCACCTGCCTCAAGGGACAGTAGCTCAATGGTAGAGCAGGTTTAGTTTATGCCTCACCTGTTGCAAGAGAGGACAGCTCCTGAGAGCAAGGTCAATATAAACTTACTCCAGCGCTCATAACGCCCAAGATGTGGGTTCGAATCCCACCTGTCCCGCCAATTTGGTCAAGGAAGACTTACTCCAACCTATTGGTCTGTAAAGCGGTTCGAATCCGTGTAGTCTTCTCCTCACCAAAATAGGGTTTGGCCCATTGATAAAGGTCCAACCCTTTAATGAGCATCCCCATTCAGGTCAATTATCGCTTACTTCAAAAACTTATTTGGATTAAGACTCAGCGATGAGATCACCTGATTGGGGTATTTATTCCTTTAAACAGCTAGTGTGTTCCTTATTCACTAAGGCTGTTTACCAAAAAGTAGGCTTATGAAAAAGGATTTATTAAAAGTTAGTTTGCGTGCAAAAGCCCTGTATATTCCCAATAAATTTACGCGGCTAGGCACTACAAAGATGAAGGAAAGCACCTTAAACCTGGTAGTGAATGCTAAAAAGATGGGCTACACCTTCTCTGAACCCTTAGTCCATGCACTAAATGGCCTGCTTCCCATTCATCAATTGGGCTATATCGACTTGCTGAAGGAAGTCATGGGAGCCAAGAAAAACTGGACGCCATTGGTCAAAGACTGGTTGACTCCCACTGGAGAATCCACGGAGGATCATTTCCTGACGCTTATCGCCAATGTATTTGGT
>JBCBDH010000809.1:0-2714 GCA_038529855.1 Bacteroidota bacterium
TATTGTCAAAAAAGGATTTCATTTTGGCTTGGTTTATAGATTTTACTCAGATAAACGATCCTTTTTAGCCAATAGCTCTTATGTATTCTTAATCTTTGTTTTTACTTTTTTGCATTGTACAAGTTCTCAAAAAACTAATCAATCAAATATTAAGAATACATAAGAGCTATTGTCAAAAAAGGATTTCATTTTGGCTTGGTTTATAGATTTTACTCAGATAAACGATCCTTTTTAGCCCTGAGATTTAGGAAAAAGGCGATTTGGGGCCATTATACAGCTTTTAGGGGCGAATCGTCATGAGCTTTTTGATTGCTGGGATGTATTTTGAGGATACCGAGATTTCATCTGAGTCGTTTTTGAGGCGAATGATCATACTCCTGCTCGTTGCTTTCTCAATTTCAAATTGATTGGTGTTGATCAGGAACTGACGATGACACCTGACGATGGGGGAGATGGGATTCACAATTTGTTCTTCAATATTTTTTAAACTAGACCGCAGGATCAATTTCTCTCGCTTACCATTCATCCTGTAATGCATATCCACATAATTATTATCACTCGATACATAGAGCACCTTATGGAGATCAATATTGACCGTTTTTCCATCACCTGATGTGATTTGGAATTGCTGGCCTGAGGCGATGGCGGTCAGCCGCTTTCTATTGAGAAAGTGGAGCAGACCAACAATGAAGAAGGCTACTGTACAGCTGATAACAATAGTACGAAGTAATACAAAAAAGAACTCAAGAAGGGTAAATTCACTGAAACCTCCAAGGTAGCTTTTGTACAGAAAATTAATCGCCCCAGCAAATAGAATCACAAGGGAATACCAAATAAGCGCCTTGGTAATCGTCCACTTTTGAAAAAATCTCGGGAAAAGGGATGGAATGGTCCATTCCATTAAGATAATAGACATAGAAAAAATGATACCCAGACTAAATAGTATTAGGTAGGAATACAGCTCCCCTTTCTCGTTGGCAATGCCAAAAGGATTGTAGAGAAAAATGAATAGACTGCAGCCTACACCTAATAGTAGTATCCAAATTAGTTTATGTAAAGAGCGCTCTGGACTGGGTAATGGAGCATTTAGCAGTTTGATAATATTCATTCTTAAATATAATTAAACATGATCTTATTGGGATGCATAAAAGCGCAATTTTAACCTTTCTTTTAAGCAGGGCTATCTTGTTTCTTATTCCTAACCAAATCCCCTCCAAAATTCCTATCTTCCCCAAAAACATCTGATAAAATGAGCGATCAAATTTCCCCTAATCAACAACTCGCCCCCAAAGGAATCGACCGACAAAGTCTGCTCAGTCAAATGGCTGAGATGAAAAGCGCTGATGTCCAATGGCAACAGGGCAAAGCCTTTAGCTATGTCTACTATGCAGGTGAGGAAGTTCTAGAGGTCGTCAAAGAAGCTTATCAGTTGTTCTTTTCAGAAAATGCGCTGAATCCCACTGCTTTTGAAAGCTTAAGGCGAATGGAGAATGAGGTGCTGTCGATGGCAGCTCGCTTATTTGGGGGAGATGAAGAGGTGGTGGGGAGCATGACTTCTGGGGGGACAGAGAGTATCTTGATGGCCGTGAAGACGGCACGAGAGTGGGCGAAAAAGCATCGACCTGAGGTGCACCATCCAGAGGTGGTTCTAGCTGCTTCTGCTCATCCAGCCTTTCACAAGGCTTGTCATTATTTTGGGGTGAAGGCGGTGGTCGTTCCAGTGGGAGCGGATTTTCGGGCGCAGGTGGGAGCGATGGCGGCAGCCATTAGCGATCAAACGGTGCTCTTGGTAGCTTCTGCGCCATCCTATCCGCAGGGAGTTGTTGACCCCGTAGCGGAAATTGCTGCTTTGGCAAAGGAGCGGGGATTGCTTTGTCATGTAGATGCTTGCGTGGGAGGTTTTATGTTGCCCTTTTTGAGGCAACTGGATTATCCCATTCCTGCCTTTGACTTTGGAGTGGATGGGGTGACGTCAATTTCTGCGGATATTCACAAATATGGTTATGCGGCAAAAGGGGCTTCAGTCGTGCTTTATCGCAATGGCGAACTGCGGAAATGCCAGTATTATGTGTATACGGATTGGTCGGGCGGGATCTATGGTTCGCCAAGTATGACAGGGACTCGACCAGGAGGAGCGATTGCGGCAGCTTGGGCAGTGATGAAGTACATGGGGCTGGAGGGCTATCAAAAACAGGCCAAAATTGCGATGGAAACCGCTTTGGACTTTCGCAAAGGGATTGAAGCCATTCCCGAACTCAAGATATTGGGGCAGCCTGATATGACCATTATGGCAGTCGCCTCTGATCAATTGGATGTTTATGAGGTGGGAGATGAGATGGGGATGATGGGCTGGTCCATTGATCGGCAGCAATTACCCCCTAGTCTGCATTTGACGATTACACCCGTACATGCACAGAAAATTTCGGCATTTATGGGAGATTTGGAGCAGGCAGTTGCTAAGGCGCGTAAAATCAGTCTACACAGTATGTCCAAACAACTACAAATCAAGGCCATCCGTGGATTGAAGAAAACATTGCCCGCTGGGGTAATGGATAAATTCCAGGCATTTGCTGCCAAATATTCCAAAGTTGGAGGGAAGCGCTCAGCGGCGATGTACGGCATGATGGGCGAGCTCCAAGGAGAGGAGGGGCAACTAGATGATATGATCAAAACCTTTCTCGACAAGCTTTATCGCTAAGCGACAAAACTCAAAT
>JBCBDH010000810.1:0-2705 GCA_038529855.1 Bacteroidota bacterium
GATGGCTCCAAGCTTTGCTATCATATTCCGCTACGCATCATGCGCGGAGAGAAAGAAGCAGAGACGAAGGAAATGGATTATAAAGTAGCTGAAGATTGGCCCTGGACTCATCCCAACTACGAATTGGTGATTCCCGTTCGATATAAAAAAATCGCTAAGGTAGAAATTGACCCAACTGGTCGAATGGCAGATTTGGGTAAGGAAAATAACGTCTTTGAAATCAAAGAAAATAAACCTTAGCCTTTTTATCCCCATCAACCAATGGATCACAAAGCGTTTATCTACGATTTGGCCTTTAAAAAAGGCGATTTGGGCTTGGCTATCGAAGAACTCCTTAGAGGGGTCAATCACGAAGGATCAAGCTATAAAGAATCAATAAATGACCTGGTCCTAATTTCTGGCCAGTTTCACTCCAATGAAAAATTCTTTAAAGCTGGAAGGATTTCTGAATCGCTCTACAAAAGAGAGTACAATCGGTTTTTGGCTTTTTTTGAAGATTGTTTGAATAGTTATGAGCCAGCAGGCGATATTGAATTTAGCTCGCCTCAAATGGCCGAAGAGCCAGATGCGCCTTCCACGAGTAATCAAGCGATCGTTTTTATCTCCTATAGCCACCGCGAGCGAGACAAGGCTATGGCCTTTCAAGTCAAAGCCAGTTTGGAAGCTGTAGGCATTCAGGTGTTGATTGATGAAGAACAGCTAGGAGCGGCAGAAAATATCCAAAAATTCATCCTTGAATCAGTGCAAAAGTCAGACGCTACGGTTTCCATTGTTTCTACCAATAGTTTAATGTCTGGATGGGTGGCAGAAGAAGGAAGGCTGACGATTCAATCTGGCCTATTAAATAATAAGATTAAATTTATTCCCTGCTCTATTGATAATGAGTTTTTTGAAAAGGGCTATGTAAACAATTGCATCAGGCAAATACAGCAGGAAATTGAACAGCTCAATGAAGAGAAAAATGAGCGACTTGCTCTAGGGGCCAATATCGGCACCAGTGATTTGGATACCCAACGCCAACGCCTCATCCAACAACTCAATAATTTCCCTGATCTCGTCAATCGCCTTCGTGAACACCTCACCATCGACCTAAGCGCTCCAGAAATATACGAGGAGGGCATCAAAAAAGTCATCAAAAAAATCCAAGCCCAATAAGCCCTCCTATCCACTAAAAACCCTACTTTTGAAAGCATAGGTCTTTATTCCAGACGACATCTGATCACACAATCACTCATTCAAGTCTAATTTATGGAAAACCCCGCTTTGAAAAGAACACTTGGTCCCATTATGCTTTGGGGACTAGGGGTAGGTTATGTCATCTCAGGAATGTACTTTGGCTGGAATCTAGGTTTGGAAAAGGGGGGAACACTTGGTCTGGCTGTCGCCACCTTTTTCATCATTATTATGTACCTCAGCTTTACTTTTAGCTATACGGAGCTGGCCTGTGCCATTCCCAAAGCTGGTGGTGCTTTCTATTACGCAGTTCGGGCATTGGGAAAAAACTGGGGTTTTCTAGGTGGAATGGCCCAAAATATTGAGTTCATTTTTGCTCCACCTGCTATTGCCTTTGCCATTGGGGCTTATCTCAATATCCTCATTCCCTCCCTATCTGTATTAAATATCGCTATTGGCGCTTATTTCATTTTTACTTTTTTGAATATCTATGGGGTTGAAGCTGCCGCTTCTTTTGAGCTTGTGGTGACCGTTATTGCGGTGGTGGGCCTACTGATTTTTTCTGGCGTTTGCCTCCCGCATTTTGAATGGCAGCAGCTCGAACACAACACCTTGCCCAATGGTTGGACGGGAGCTTTTGCTGCGCTACCTTTTGCCATCTGGTTTTTCCTGGCCATCGAAGGGGTAGCCAATGTAGCTGAAGAAACCATCAATCCACAGCGCAATGTCCTCATTGGCTTTGGTTCCGCCATCCTCACGTTGGTCGTCCTTTGCTTACTGACCTTTGTCTCTTCCATAGGCGTAGGAGGCTGGGAAGCCATCGTTTTTGCCGAACCAGGTGCTGATCCTTCTGACTCTCCACTTCCACTAGCTATGGGACAAATCATAGGAACGGATACCAGCTTGTTTAAACTGGTCGCTTTTATTGGACTTTTTGGCTTGATCGCCTCTTTTCACGGCATCATTCTCGCCGCTGGCCGCGCTACCTTTGAATTTGGTCGAGTGGGCTTTGCTCCAAAGGTATTGGGCCAGGTGCATTCGAGATTCAAAACGCCTTCTAATGCCCTTTTGCTCAATATGCTGATTGGCATCATCGCCCTATTCACGGGGAAGACTGGAGAAATCATCACCATTGCCTGTTTTGGAGCCTTGAGTTTGTATATGATCTCTATGGTCTCCCTGCTGGTGCTGAGAAAAAATGAGCCAGAGCTAGAACGCCCCTTTAAGGTGCCGCTCTATCCTGTAGCTCCTATTGTGGCGCTTGTCATTGCCGCTGTGGCCTTTTTGGCTATTTCTATCTACAATCCTATGCTTTTGTTGATCTATTTGGGGCTTTTGGCCGTCGCCTATGCCTGGTTTCGCATCAGTCAATAAATAATGCCCTGATTTTCAAACAACCACGCTTATGAATAATAAAGGAATGCTCACCCTGGATCAGCTTCGACAAGCCGTCAGTGAGGAATCTATTGATACGATCATTGTTGCTTTTACTGATCACTATGGTCGTTTGGTGGGAAAGCGTTTTGATGCCT
>JBCBDH010000811.1:0-2696 GCA_038529855.1 Bacteroidota bacterium
ACAGGCCAATGGCGGTTTGCCCAATGGTATTCTGGACCCCTATGCCTCTATTCCACCCACTTTGGATGCGGGTAGTGTCCCTACTTATCTTGGTTTTGCAGGTGATGCGCGTATTCTCCCCAATTTTATTACAGGGGGTAAAGTAGGTAGATCCTTTGGAAGTAAAGGCCACTCTATTTTCTATAATCTCATCCATAGTGAAACAGCACTTGACTCCATAGGTCAAGACAAAAGGGTTTTTCAAGTTCACTCTTTGTCTCTGGATTTCAAATTGGGTAAGACCAAATTGCTTGGCGAACTGGCGATGGGTAGCTATGAAAGCCCTAATTATGAAAAGAAGTGGGGAGAAGCCTTAATGCTCCATGCTTTTCTCCCAAAGGATTATACCTTTCTGCCAATTGATGTTCAAGTCTATCAAATCAGTCAGAACTTCTTCAATCCAAATGGTGCCATCGCTACCAACTCCAACCCAGAAATCCTGAAGGACCAGGGGCTCTTTGCAGGAGCTAATGGTGTTGGTGGACAGATTGCCTTAGTCAACCAATTGGTTCACAATCGCAGAGGTGTCAATATTAATGCGGAGCTGGACTTGGGATCTGTCAAATTTAATGCAGGCTGGGGACTGGCTCAGGAAATCGACGCCACCTCCACCCAAATCACTTATGTACATCGCGTCAATGGCTTAGCCCTTTCCAGGATCTATAATCCTTTTCCAGCTGGAGCAACCAGTCCAACGATTTATGGACCTTATGGCAGAAAGCTCTCCTTCTTCCGTGGTGTCACTGAGGTTGTACAAACTACAGACCTCGATCCTGCCACAGCGGAGGCTTTGAATAGAAAATATTTTTGCTCCGTAGATTTGCAGGGCAAGGTCAAAACCAAAGTGCTTGATCGCGACCTCTATTTATTCTATCTGGGTTCTTTCGGTAGTGCTTCTTTGAATGCTACACCAGCTCCCATCTTTAATGACGACAGCTATCTATTTGTCCAATACCACGAACTGGATGTTTACTATCGCCTCTTTCCCAAGTTTTTCCTAACGGGTTACTTTGGGGTTGAGGATGCTCGTGGCGGACAAGCTACTGCTTGGGATGCTGAGACTCAACTCCCCCTCGATCAGTTTGGATCGGGTATAGGGGTAGGCTTTGATTGGATGGTATCGGAAAGTACAGGTATTTACTTCCGCCAGCGTTGGATGAGATTTGAGGATAAAAGCTTTGCGCTAGACCAATTCAAAGGACGAGAAGCAACCATCGAACTCAAGACCTTCTTCTAGAGGTCGCTCCATCAAATTTATCAAAAAAACGAATCATCAAGATATTATGAAATATACATTAACAAAACTCCTGTTGTTGCTTAGCGTCCTGCTTTTTCCCTTGAGTTTTATCCAAGCACAGGATGGCTCGGCTAAAGCAACAGAAAAAGAAAAAGAAGGCCCTGCAATTCGTTTCAATGGCCTGGGTCGTACCCTGCTATCTCAAACCAGCCTTGAAGGTAATGCCCAAGATAATGACACCACGGCTGTCGAGCAGCTCACGGATGGAGAATTCCTCCTGGATGTCGTGATCAATGCTACGCCCAATAAAAAATCAGAGGTACAGTCTATTTTGCGTCTTCGCAATGAATTCGGTGGCTTTTTTGGTTCTGGTATGTCTGTAGAAGTGCGGGAATTTTGGGCCAGAGGAATCATCGCCAATGTCCTCAAATACCGCGTTGGAGATATGGACCTGGTCATGACCCCCTATACCCTGTTTAACCCTGAAGAGGAAGGAAGCGTCAACGAACCAGCTATCTTTGCTCCACAAAGAGACGTCATTCACTACGAACAGTTTTTTACCGATGACAATACCAGACGTCTTCAAGGAGGGCAGCTCGATTTTGGTTTGGACTTTGCCCAAGGGCTAAAGGATTTGAATATCAATACCTTTATCTCTAGAATTCGCGGCACTGATTTCTTTACCACCCCTTCTAGACTCATCACAGGTGGATCATTTGATCTGTCAACGGCTACTTTACAAGACTCTATGGGTTTGAAAGCTGATGTGGGCTTCAACCTTGTTCATACTTTTGACGACTTACAGTCTGGCAATGCTACTTCAGGTATTCGAAATACCATCTTCTCCGTAAGTTTTGATGTGACGGTTCTGGACAAAAAAGATTATGTCTTGAGTTTGATTGGAGAAACGGGCATGTCTAATTTGGAAACAGCGGAGCGAATCACCAATGATTCAGGCGACGAAGAAAACGTAACCCTTACAGAAGAAGATGATACCTTCCTAGAGGTTGGTGCTGAACTACAACTCAAAAAGCAAAACCTTAGAATCAGAGCTTCTTTTATAGACATTGGTCCTGACTTTTTTAGCTCGACCGCCCAAAGCAAACGCATTGACTTTCAGGCAGATAAATCTTTTTACAATAGAATTGGTTTAGATCGCGGTTTAAGAACACCTGGTCTATTTGATCTAAGCAGAGATCGCGGTCTGTATACCTTTAGCGTATCTGATCGATTGATGGCTTATGACCCACGCTTTAGCAATACCATGCCCTATGGGGCTGCGACAGCTAATCGTCAGGGATTGAAAGTGGATATTGAATACGGACAGGAAGAGGACGCCTTTAATGCATTGATCAATGCCTGACGATTAGCTGTCGCAGCCCCATAGGGCATGGTATTGCTAAAGCGTGGGTCATAAGCC
>JBCBDH010000812.1:0-2693 GCA_038529855.1 Bacteroidota bacterium
GCTTGGATTTTGTGGGAACAGAGGTGGCCAATAAAAAGATCAGGCTCCTCAAAGCCAAGCCCAGCATGGCTTCACAATCAGATTGGGTAAACAAATGCCCTTCCTTTCCCTGCAAGATATTTTCGTGTGGGATATGATCAAATATTGCAGTAGATAGATAGGTGTTCAACCGAACAAAAAAAGGAGATTGACTATGATGGTAGCGAACAAATTCATTATAAGTCGTCTGATACTTCCCACTCAGCCACTTTTTGGGCCAAAAAACGGGTCTTTGAGGAGGTACATAGTCCCCCCCTAATTCCTTAGCCTGTAGCATTGGAAAATGCTTTTGCAGAAGGGTCAGGTAAACACCAGGCAGAAAAAGAACCAAAAAGGCCACTGCGAATAATAGGTATTTGTAAACTTTCAAAACCGAAAATAGATAAATGGGTTAAAACTAGAAGAAAAAATATCTGCCACACACCAAATACCCAAAAACAGGGTAAGCACAACTTTAATGGACAAGAGCAGCGCAGAATTACCATCGACCTTATACCATTTCAGCGCTCCATTCGCTAGGCGCTCCCACAGTGGCGCAAAAGACAGCAAAGCGGCCAAGGCAAAGAAGACCCAAAAACGCAGATCTAAATAAATCATATTAGGCGCTTCCTTCCATCCAAACATCGCAGTCAGGTACATCAAAGCTTGTCCAATATCTGCTGCTCGAAACAATACCCAGCCAACTAATACAATTACATAGGTGAGCAAAACGCGCCCCACCTGCCCTATCCTACTCATCCAAGATACCAAAAAGAGTCGATCAAAGATCAAAAACAAACCGTGAAATGCGCCCCAAAGAATAAAAGTCCAGGCAGCTCCATGCCAAAGACCAGAGATCAAGAATACCGTCCATAGATTGATGTACATGCGTCTTTTAGAAACGCGATTTCCGCCCAGCGGAATGTACAAATAGTCCTTCATCCAATTGCTCAAGGTGATGTGCCAACGACGCCAAAACTCTGTAATGCTTTGAGCGATATAGGGGAAGTTGAAATTCTCAGGGAAGCGAAAGCCCATCATAAGCGCCAAACCAATGGCCATGTCTGAATAGCCCGAAAAATCAAAGTAGATTTGAAAAGAATAAGCGATAATGCCCAACCAGGCTATCCCCGTACTCAATTGCTCAGCTGACAGGGCAAATACTTCATCCACTACGATACCTAAGCTGTTGGCAATCAGTACCTTTTTAGATAGGCCAAGTACAAAGCGCAACAGACCATTTAGCTTTTGATCAATCCCCTCATTGGCTTTTCGATCAACTAATTGGGCCGCAATCTCTTTGTATCGCACGATGGGGCCAGCAATAAGCTGAGGAAACAAAAGAATGTACAAGACATAATCCCAGAAACGCTCTAATGGCGGGGTAACTCGCTGATAACAATCTACCACATAACTAATCTTCTGAAAAGTGATAAAAGAAATACCAATAGGAAGGACAATAGCCGCCATCTCTATCCCATCTACCCCAATAACAGCAGTTATTTTATTGAGATTATGGACAAAGAAATTGAGGTATTTAGCCACGAGTAAAATCCCTACATCCAGGGCAATATTAAGCGCTAAAATGGTCGAACGCAATGACCCTCTGGACAAGGCGGCCAAGCGCACCAAATAAAAGTCGATGATCAACGATCCAAAGACCACAAAGAAAAATTTGGGTGCCCCCCAGCAATAAAAATAGATGCTGGCTAGTAGGGCAATGGCATTTTTCCATCGGTCGGGACTAGCGATGTAAAAAAGAAAAAATACAGGAAGGAAGTACAATAAAAAATAGATACTACTAAATACCATCCTGGGATTTGGCTAATGAGGCCCAAAGATATAAATTTGATTTATAAGCCCTTCAAAAAAGGGAATTGACCATCTAAATCGACCCAATCTTGTCTTATTTCGATAATAGCGAGCAAAAAGCTGCCTTTTTTCAAACCCTTCGCCAATTTGGGCTAAGCCTGCTCTTTACCAGCTTAATGATTGGCGCCAGTCTTCATCTTTTTGGGATTGATCAGCGTGGAAAAGAAGACATCTATTGCGATACAGAGCATCAGGTGATGCACAAAGGCTTTTTGAGCTATGAGCAGGAAGGCCATTATTTTGGTGGAGGGGAAAAACAGAGCGAGGAGCAGGCTTATTCTGGGCAGTTTAGTGCTAAATTGACCAAGGAGGAGGCTTTTGGTCTGGAATTCAGCTATCCCTATGTCTCTTGTAATGAGCAATTTCGCGTTACCGTCTGGCGTTATCGAAGCAATATGGACTATGACCACGGGCTGATCGTTGCCAGTATTCCCAATACCTTTTGGCAGGGAGATGCCAAGATTATTGAGCGAGCGGAGGGGAGCCAATGGGAAAAGATCGAACTTACTTTTCAACCCAACCTAAAATGCTGTAGCAAACAGCTGGATATTTACTGCTGGAATAATGGTCGAACGCCAGTTTATTTTGACGATCTGCATATTGAAATTCGTCGAGAGGAGAACTTATAAGTCGCCATCAGTCGCTTTCTGGGTTTCTCCAGTCGTATTTTAAGGACAATCTTTAAAAAATTTCCGATTTTTAGACCTATCATTGCATAGAGTAGACATCAACTATGAGCGACAAGCATCCCAGGACATTTGATCAAACGGCTACAATGGATAGAGCTAATAAGTGATTTAGTG
>JBCBDH010000813.1:0-2687 GCA_038529855.1 Bacteroidota bacterium
CGAGCTGACTAAATACGCTGACATACGCTGACACCATTAGAATCAAACATTTGGTCTACAACACCAGCGGCCTCCACGAGTACTATCGACTCGATCGGCCTGATGGCAAGTCGTGGGTCACCTTTAATTACTTCACAGTCGATGACTGTATCGCGCGCGCTCTTAGTCAGGATAGCCTACTGTTTGCTCCAGGGCAAAGATGGGACTATTGCAATATCAATTTTATGCTATTGGCCAAAGTAGTCGAAAAGGTCAGTGGCCAAAGCTTTAGCCAATTTGCTAAAGAGCGGCTTTTTGAACCCCTGGGGATGAACCATACCCTGATCAATGACGATGTAACCACCATTGTCAAAAATCGGGTAACCCCCTACAATATTCGCAGCCAAGAAGCGATAGAAGCTTACAAAGAGGTAGGAATCATTATTGGAACAGAAGGGGATTTTCTCCAGCATCCTCGCAACTCCCCCCACTATGGCGGCAGCGGCGTAATGACGACGATCGAAGATTTAATCAAATGGTGCGTCAATTTCTACACCCATGATTTTGGCGGACAAACCTTCTACGATATCATGCATGCAACGCCCAGTTTTGAACACAATCGAAACAATCAGGCTTTTGGTTTGTATTTTGGAGAGACCAGTGGGAAAAACTTTGTAGCTTGGGATGGCGGCGATTATGGAATTAGTTCGCAGCTTATGCGTTTTCCTGAAGAAGGCGTGGCCATTATTTGTCTTTCTAATCTAGGTACTGGCTATGCTGCTGGAAAGGTCTATACTATTGCCGATCTGCTCATTGCGGATGGCAAATTGTAGCAGCAATCAATTTAAAGCCCAATCGAATGAACCTACAAGAAGAAATTGCTAAATTCATTGAAGAACATCAAAGTCTACAACTGGCCAAAAGCCACCTAGCTGAACTCAATAGAAGAATTGAGGAAAATACTTGGATTTTAAAACAATTGGAAGACATCCTTGAAAAAGAATACCAAGATGTCCAGCAATTTGAGAAGATGAGCATACGTGGTATTTTCCACAAGGTATTGGGAAATGCCCAACAACAGCTAGAAATCGAAAAGCAAGAGTATTTGCACGCTGTTCTCAAACACAAAGAACAAGTGCAAATGCTCAAAATGCTGGAGTTTGAACGGCAGGTCCTGGAAGAAAAGATGAGCAAAGAGGCCGAAATCAACCAAAGGCTCAATGAACTCCTCAACAGCCGACAATATCAAATCAAGCAAAACTTTCCAGATATTGCCCCTGCCATTCAACAACTGAATGAGGAATGGGACAATAAACTAGGGCTTAAACGCGAACTCCACGAGGCCATTATCGCTGGTGTCAAAGCCCAAGGCAACCTCACGAAAATCATCGAATTACTCAAAAAAGCCAGGGATTGGGGCGATTGGAAACACCTCGACCGAAAGCTCCCCGATTCCGATGCCAACAATCGTTTTATCGATCAAGCCCAAACGATTGCTTATACCGTACAACAGCAATTGCTCGTCTTTGAAGATGAATTAAAGGACATTTACAAATACCAAAAACGTCCGATCATCCATCACTATGAAGATTTCAATCATTTTACCGATATTTACTACAATCGACTAGTTTCCGACTGGATCATCCGCAAAAAGGTGCAAAGTGCCTTGAGCAATGTAGAAGGTACGCAGGACAGTGTCATCCGCATTGTCAATGCCCTGAAGCACGAACTAAAGCTGACCGAAGAGGCGATGGAACATCTAGAGGAAAAGAAGAAAATATTGTTGATTTCGGCTGATAAATCGAAATCTTAATCAAGACGTAAAATGGCTAACTTCAAAAACCTGGCTTTTCCCGAGGCCATTAAGTATATTGACCTGGTCAGTTTTGCTATCATTACCGCAACAAGAGTGGAGGTCAATGAAGTCCGTAGATCATTAGAGGCACTTCCTGGTCTAGCACATCCAGCCAGAGTATTTAAAGATAATTACACCTATTTTTTAGGGCGATTGGGGAAGTATGGCGTGGTAGTCGTACAATCCAGGATGGGTGCTGCTGGCGCTGGTAGCTCAATTATCACCACGGAAACCACCATACAACATTGGCAACCAAAGGCCATCTTAATGTTGGGCATCGCCTTTGGGATTAATTCTTCCAAACAAAAGATTGGAGATATTCTCATTGCAGATAAAATCTTTCCCTATGAGTCAAAAAAGGTCAAAATAGACAATGAAGTGATCTTTAGGGCCCCTATTCCACTAACTAGCCAACTGCTAGCAGATCGCTTTGAAGAAATTGGCGAAGATTGGCGAGAAGATTATACACATGCAGATAATCAGGAATCGCCTTCTATTTATCGCGGTCCCTTACTCAGCGGAGAAGTACTGATTGATGATCGATTGTACAGGGATAAGTTATTAGACCATTTTAAAGAGGCCATAGGAGGGGAAATGGAAGCCAGTGGTATATTTGCCGCTTCAACAGCTAGAAGCCTCCCCTGGCTAGTCGTTAAAGCCATATGCGATTTTGGTGATGGCAATAAAAGCGAAAATAAAACAGCCTATCAAGCCCGTGCCATCCGAGCAGTTGTAAGCTTGGCCCAAACAGTATTTGATCAAGAAAATATTTTTGATGGCCTCAAAGTCAAAGCAATCGACACTCATCAAAATCATCAGTCACCAATCGCCCAAGCCAGCCCCGATCCCAACC
>JBCBDH010000814.1:0-2682 GCA_038529855.1 Bacteroidota bacterium
CCATGGTATTTGCCTGGGTTGGGGAAATAAAACTGAGGTTCTGGATCATCTAAACTCGAAAGGATAATACCGACCCCAACAGGAAAATTAATCAAATAATTTTCTGCACCCACAGAAGTATTGGTCACCTGTACGGTATCACCCATACAGATCAAAGTTGGTGCAATACTAAATTCCGGTCTTGCACCCGTGACGATTAGGGTACTAAACTGTCGGTCCTCACAACCAGAAACCAGATTTCGAACCAATAAACTAACCTCATAGGTGCCAGGTGAGGTATAAACATGTCTGGGCGAAGTCTCCGTCGAGCTATTGCCATCGCCAAAATCCCATTCCCACTCATCTACTCCAATAGAAGCATCCATAAATTGAATGACATTGGAGCTATCACAGTCCTGAAAATAAACAAAGGATGCTTTAGGTGGATGGATCAAAACCAGATCCTGACGTACCAAGGTATCTGAACAGCCATTGAACCAGGCGATCAAGGTCACATCAAAATGTCCAGTATCGTTGTATTCGTGGACGGGTTCAAAGAGATCAGAAGTGCTGTTATCCCCAAAATCCCAAAACCACTCATCAGCAAAGGTGGATGAATTATTGGTAAATCCAATTGTAGAATCCACACAGGCGGTCATTGGGTCAGCCTCAAAACTCAATATGGGTGGAATTCCAACATGAATGTACTCCTCCATCCTAATCGAATCCACACAGCCTGATACACTTTCTATAATCAAGACCACATCATATCGACCAGAGTCCAAAAAGGTAATTTGGGGATTCTCTAATGTAGAAGTCGTAAAACCAAAATCCCAGGAATAGGACTGTATGGCCTCATTACTTTGTACATCACTATTGAATTGGACGGTAAATGGCGCACAGCCTTCCGTCGTATCTGCGGCGATACTAGGCGTCAAAGGTAAGACGCGAACGGTATCTTTAACCAAAAACTCTGAACAGCCATTGCTGTAAGTCGCCGTCAAACTAATGGGAAAGATGCCATACTGATTAAAGGTAAAACTTGGATTCTGCAAAGTAGAAATACCCAAGCCGCCAAAATCCCATTGCCATTGGGCGGGGCGATTGGTAGAAGCGGAGAAGTCAACGGTTAATCCCACATTGGGATCACAGGCGCTTAAATCACCATTGGAAGTATAGTCTAGGGTAATATTTCCCAGCACTTCGATGCAATTAGCCGCAGTCTCTGTAGCTGTACAGCCATCAGCGGTAGTAATTGTTAGGCTGGGTGTATAACATCCTGGTGTAGTATAGGTATAATTGGGATTGGGATTAGTAGAGGTATTGCCATCGCCAAACTCCCAAAGGATACTGGTCAAGGTACCAGGAGTGAGGTTAGTGAAGTTGATCTCTGTAGTTCCACAATTGCCATTATTGACCTCATCTATCCTAAAATCAACGATATCGCCAATGCGGATGTGATCCGTCAGGATCAGTTCTTCTGTACAATTATTTTGATCATCAGTGATTGTAAGCTGTACGGTATAATTGCCAAAGGCTTGGTAGTCGTGGCTGGGATTGATCGCTGTAGAAGTCATTCCATCACCAAAATCCCATAAATAAGATACCCCCGTTGTGGGTGTACTGGAATTGGTAAATTGGACGGTCAGTGGCAAATTGCAGCCCGTTTGAGGACTCGCACTAAAGTTGGCCAACAAGACATCTTGAATACTTACGGTAGCAGAAGTCGTTACATCACAGCCGTTTAGATCGTATACTGTAGCTAGAACGGTGAAGGTCCCCAAGGCACTGTAGTCATGTCCCTGCGTGACGCTATTCATTCCTGCCCCCTGCACCACCACAAAGGCCCCATCGCCAAAATCAAGGCCGACAGAGTCGATAGTTGTTGTAGAATTAATGGTAAAATCAAAATGCAAGCGATCGCAATTTTGCCCTTGTGCAGCGATAAGATCAATTGTTGGTGGAGCAAAGAATTGAAGGCTTTCGCAATGCTGATCGCTTTGGCTCCCCCCATCATCCACCTCTAGGCAGATTTCAAAGGTTCCAGCATCCGCAAAATTCCGAATGGGATCTTCTTCGTCTGAAAAGACATTGCCATCAACCGACCATTCGTAGTTGACGACATTGCTGGAAGAGGCATTGGTAAAAGCGACATTCAGCGGTGCGCAGCGGCTACCGCTTCCTCCATCCACCTCATAGGTAAAACTGGCAGTGACCTGTGCTGGGAGTATTGCATAATGAAAGCATAGTACACCGAGGAGCAGGTAAAAGTATCTCTGGCCAAGTACGTTCGAACTCATCCAATTAGGGTTTATTTTTAGGCTAAAAAAGATTTAGCCGAAAACATCTTTAATATCCTTGTGGCCGTGTATTTTCTAAGAATCGGAAACCTTTACCGCGAGGGGTAAAAATCCGGATTTTAGGGAAGTGACTTGCTTATTCTTTTGAGTGTGGGGGATGATTATATCTTTACAGACCAGGGGGAGGGTCAAGATATAAACCGAGAAGACCAAGCCTTAAACAGCGATGCGCAAATTTTAATTGGCTAACAATTTAGGTTTTACCCACTGCGTTATAGCATTGGTTTACCCAATAAGGAGATACAAAAAACATTCCAAGGTGAAGCATTTACTGATCTTATTCTTACTTGGCGCCATGAGTCCGACACTTTTGGCCCAAGAACCCGAAGCCCCCATCGCTTTA
>JBCBDH010000815.1:0-2681 GCA_038529855.1 Bacteroidota bacterium
ATTCCACAAAAGACATCGTAATCAATCAATTCCGTAATCTGCGTATCTGCTCGTTTGCCCACTTTTAGAATCCGAGTCGTAAAACTAGCCGCATCATACAAAAAGAGTCTTCCGCTTAGCGGCTCCCCTACCCCTGTGATAACCTTAATCACCTCACTGGCCTGCATACTGCCAATAATCCCTGGCAAAACGCCTAAAACCCCTCCTTCCGCACAATTGGGAACTAAACCTGGAGGCGGTGGCTCTGGAAACAAGTCGCGGTAATTGGGTCCGCGCTCCCCATCCGCATTGGGGTAATTAAAAACCGAAACCTGTCCTTCAAAACGGAATATGGAGGCATATACATTCACCTTTCCCGCCAAAACACAGGCATCATTGACCAAATAACGGGTTTGGAAATTATCGGTTCCATCGGCAACCACATCGTATTCCTGGATCAATTCCAGGGCATTATCTCGAGTAAATGCCGTATTATAGACCGTAAAATTGACATAGGGATTTAGGGCTTGCAAGCGCTTCTTGGCGGTCTCTGCCTTGGATTTTCCCACATCATCTACGGTAAATAAGACTTGTCTTTGCAAATTGCTATCATCCACCACATCAAAATCAACAATGCCTATGTGGCCAATACCCGCTGCAGTGAGGTATAGTAATACGGGACTGCCTAGGCCCCCTGAGCCAATGACTAAAACTTTGGCTTTTTTCAATTTCTTTTGCCCTTCCACATTAAATTCTGGAATAGCCAGGTGACGGGCATATCGCGCCATTTCCTGTGGGCTAAGACTCGCGCCGTTTGTGTTCATGTTGTAATAATTAAGTGTTTAATGGATCAATACATCAGACGGCTATAGCCAACTAAGTACCTGTTGTATGATATTTTAAGCAATACCTCCCGCAATGGCTGGAACAATGCTAATGACAGAGTCTGCATTGATGGTGGTCTCCTCCTTATTTAGGGAATTGATGTCTTCATCACCGAGATAAATGCGGATAAAAGAGCGAATGTTATTTTCGCGATCGAGCAGATGCTGGCTCAGTGCCGAATGCTCATTGATGAGGTTGAAGATGGCCTCTTTTACTGTATTTCCACTGGTATCAAAAGTTGATTGATTATTGGTAAACTTACGCAGCGGAGTAGGGATGATAATTTTAGCCATGGTATTAATATTTAAACTGTTAATGTTAAATTTACTAGCCGTTCTGAGGGCTTATTGATGAATTTTAAATTAAACGGGATTCGCATTTTGGCCAATTTGGACTTGCTCTTCGTAAAAAGCACGCTTCTCCTCCAAGAGCTTCCAGGATTTGGTATCTGCAATCTGACCATCCATTACCGAGACAATGACATAGGAAAAATAAGGCATGGCCTTGGCCAAATCATGCTCAGAAGCAATAGCTGGATGATTGGGATGGGAGTGATAAATGCCCAGCAATTGGGTATTATTCTCTAGAGCGAATCGCTCAGCTTTCATGTAGTCGCGTGGGGATATTTCAAAGCGACGACGCTGATCGCCCTCCTTGCTATTGTCGACCCTTTGGGCCAGGTGTATTAAACGCCCCTTTTCCTCATCACCATACAAAAAACCACAGCATTCATTGGGAAAAGCTTCAATAGCATGTTGGTTGATGACTTCATTGGCCGCTTCGCTTAGGATAATATTGGATGTCATAATGATTAGAATCTAGTCATTAAAAAATTTGTTGAAGTACTTCGCCATATTTGGAAGCATCATCAGCAAAAGTGGTGACGATCACGCCCTGGTCGATTTCTTTGCTAAGTGCAATGGCCCCTGCCAGGTTGGCGGCAGCTGAAGGACTAACCAAAAGACCTTCCCGCTGAGCAATGAGCTTTAGGGTTTCAAATGCCTCATAAGTATCTGCCTCGCGATGCTGGGTAGCTACCTGATCGTCATATATTTTAGGAACAATGGCCGTTTCGAGATGTTTCCAACCTTCTAAGCTATGCATAGCGGTGTTGGGGTGTAGGGCGACCAGTTCGATATCTGGATTGTATTCTTTTAGTCGACGGCTGGTTCCTGTAAAAGTACCAGTGGTTCCCAGTCCAGCGACAAAATGGGTAATGCGACCTTGGGTTTGAGCCCAAATCTCTTCAGCTGTGGTCAGGTAGTGGGCCTTCCAATTGTTGTCATTGGCGTATTGATCAGCATAGTAGTAGCGATCAGGTTGTTCGCGGAAGAGTTCTTTGGCTTTGAGTTGGGAGCCATCTGTTCCGTCGAATTTTGAGGTAAAAATGATATTGACGCCCAGGGATTTTAGGATTTGTTTGCGCTGCTCAGAGGCATTTTCGGGGAGGCAGAGCGTGACGGGAATGCCGAGTGCTGCGCCAATGGCCGCATAGGCAATACCTGTATTACCACTGGTGGCATCTAGCAAATGCTGGCCTGCTTTAAGTTCGCCTTTTAGGATGGCCTCTTTGATGATGTTGAAAGCGGGGCGAGATTTGACGCTACCGCCGATTTGCTGCCACTCCAATTTGGCAAAGATTTCTACGCCAGGTTTATTCCAAACATTGCTAATCTTGTAGAGAGGGGTATTACCTACCAGGGCCCCTACCCGATTGATTTTGTGTTGGATGTCAATGAATTGTCTTTCAATGGATATCGTCATGATGGATGTCGTTTCTAAAATATGGGTTCAACAAAAAAGCCTTTTCCTGGCAT
>JBCBDH010000816.1:0-2677 GCA_038529855.1 Bacteroidota bacterium
ATTATCAGTACATGTTCAATGTACTTCAATTGAATAATGGCAATGGGACCTTTAGCGAGATTGGCCAATTATCAGGGGTCTCCAATACTGATTGGAGCTGGACGACCTTATTTGCTGATTTTGATAATGATGCGGATAAGGATTTGCTGGTAACCAATGGCTTGGTCAGAGACATCAAAAATAAAGACTACATCATCAGTCGAAAAGCCTTGATGGATTCACTAAAGAATGTGGCCCTTGCTGCTGGTAAAAAGCCCAGCATTAATTCCATGGAATTGATTGATATGGCTCCATCTATCAAACTCAATAATTACATCTATGCCAATAATGACGATCTCACCTTTACAGACAAAGGCAGGGATTGGGGTTTTATGGACAATACCTGGACCCACGGGGCGGCCTATGCTGATTTGGACAATGATGGCGACCTGGATATTGTGATGAATAATATGAATGAGGTGGCCTTTGTCTATCGCAACAAAACGGTGGAGCGCGGCAACAAAAATTATCTCCGCGTCCAGCTCATTGGCGATCATGGCAGTAATCGCTACTCTTATGGGGCTAAGGTTTGGATCTATCAAGGGGAGGAACTGCAAGTGCAGGAAGTTTCGCCAGTGCGGGGTTATTTCTCTTCTTCAGAGCCTATTTTGCATTTTGGATTGGGGGATAATGCGCTTATTGATCGCTTGTTGGTGCAGTGGCCAGATGGTCGTCGTATGGAGATGGAATCCGTAAAAGGGGGGCAATTGCTCCAATTGCGGCAGGCAGATGCGAAGACAGGGGCATTGGTGGCTTTGGACTATGGCCCTAAGCTTTTTGAAGATCGCACCTTAAGCGCGGGTATTGATTTTGTGCATCAAGAAAATAATTACGACGATTACAAAGAAGAAATCCTATTGCCACATCGCATGTCGCATTTAGGGCCTTGCATGGCTACGGCTGATGTGGATGGCAATGGTTTGGAAGATTTTTACATTGGTGGAGCAGCTGGGCAGGCTGGGGTCTTGTATTTGCAACAAAGCGGAGGGACTTTCCAGGCAGCTGATTCCAAGCCTTGGGGGAGCGATCAAAAGAGCGAGGATATAAATGCCTTGTTTTTTGATGCTGATGGGGATTCAGATATGGATCTTTATGTAGTGAGTGGGGGGAATGAATTTGCGGAAGGCAGCGCTGCGCTTCGCGATCGTTTGTACCTCAATAATGGCAAGGGCCAGTTTAGCAAATCCAATGGCTTACCCAATATCAAGGTAAGTGGAGGAGTGGTCAGTGCAGGGGATATGGATGGCGATGGCGATCAGGATTTATTTGTTGGTGGGCGGCAGACGCCAGGGAAGTATGGCCATATTGCCAGAAGCTATGTATTGCAAAATAACAAGGGGCGGTTTACAGATGTAACGACTGAGATAGCCCCTGATTTGGAGCGCCCTGGTATGGTCACAGATGCCCAATGGCTAGACATCGACCAAGACCAAGATCAAGACCTTATCGTCACGGGAGAATGGATGCCCATTGGCGTTTATCTCAATGAAGGTGGAAAACTAAAAACAGCAACTAAAGAAGTTGGGCTGGAAAAAACCAATGGCTGGTGGAATCGAATTGCTGTAACAGATATGGATGGCGATGGCGACCAAGACCTGATTGTAGGTAATCTGGGGCTCAATATCAAATACAAAGCCTCTGAGGAAGAACCCTTCAAAGTATACATCAAGGACTTTGATGGAAATGGCACCAACGACGTATACCTGGGCTATTACGATACGGACGGCGTTTGCTACCCCGTCCGCGGTCGCGAATGCTCCTCGCAGCAACTACCCTTTGTCAAAAAGGAATTTAAGACCTATGATGCCTTTGCCAATGCCTCTATCGACAAAGTCCTGGGGGCCCGCAGCGAAGGCGCCATTTACCACGAAGCGCAAGTCTTTGAAACGGTCTACATCGAAAATTTGGGGAACAAACAATTCAAAGTCCACAAGCTCCCCAATGAGGCTCAGATTTCGCCTACCTATGGCATCATCTGCCGCGATTGGAACGGCGATGGGCATATGGATGTACTACTAGCAGGTAATTATTACGAAAGAGAAGTAGAAACCACGCGTTCAGATGCAGGTATTGGCCAAGTTTTACTGGGCAATGGCAAGGGCGAGTTTAAAGCCTTACATCCTTCTGAAACGGGTATTATCGCCTATTTGGACGTTCGCGCCTTGGCGATGGTAGAAGATGCACAGCAGAATGCGATTGTCTTGATTGCGAATAATAATAATGGCATGCAGGTGTATCGACAACAGCGTTTGGTGAATTGATGTTTGTTCGCGCCACTGTTGGACTGACTCCCCGCCAAAGCGGGGTCAGTCCGACAGTGCATCCCGCTCAATAAAGCAGAACTAAAACTTGTGATGAGATGATAAAGAGAACTATAAAAAATATATTGAAGTATGGAAGCCTATTAGGTTTACTTGGGATGGCTGTTTTTATTAGCAATGAATTATTTATCATAGATTGGCGGATAAAGCATTCTGAGGAAAGAGTACAGAAAAGTATAAAATCGAATTTTCAGGACAAGAGCGAGGAGTTTAGAAAATTTAAGGATTTTGTCTATGATCTTGATATCAATCCTAATACCGATATTGAATTTCTGAGAGGAAATAGAATAAGTGTTGATTTAAGCAGTCATCTAATG
>JBCBDH010000817.1:0-2674 GCA_038529855.1 Bacteroidota bacterium
GGTTTGATCCTTGGAAGGCTTGGTCAGATTACTAATGTTGGAGGTTTTGTTGTTGGTCAAAAACTCCTTCCAGGTTTCTTCAAAATTGACAAATTGAGCAGAGCTGGTAGTAGCAAAAAATAAACAGGCTACCAGTAGGGAATAGTTGAAGTAAACAATGCGAGTCATATGATAATCGGCTGTTTGGTCGGAAAATAAAGATAATATTTATCTCAATAAAAGTTTTACCGACTGTACTAACGAATGATACGTAGTGATTTATTGAATTAAAATGGCTAAATACTTGGATCCAAAGTACTATTCGTGACTAGCAATATCCCCTTTATCCAATAGCTCAGGCCACTAGGTAGATGGCGCTAGCGATAGCGATCAAACCAGGAAACAATATGTGCTACTTTTGTAATCAACTGACTTGGGCGCTTGGCGATGGAATGTGAGGCGCCAGGAATCTCCACCAGTGCCGTTTCAATCTTTCTAATCTTTAAGGCATGATACAACTGCTTGGCTTCTGAGGGAGGCGTTCGCAGATCATCCAGTCCAACCATAACCAGTGTGGGGGTTTGGACATTAGCAACCAGTGAAATGGGAGAAAATTTCCAGTAGGTATCCACATTTTCCCAGGGCTGACCAGGATAACGAGCATTGGCATAGCCATAATAATTATCAGCTGTCAGTGTTTTACTGATCCAATTCATGACGGGCTTGATGACCGCTGCGGCGCGGAAGCGGTTATTTTTACCAATCATCCAAGCCGTCATAATTCCACCAGCACTACCACCTGTGACAAAAAGGCTGTCTTCTGTCAAATAATTTCTTTTCAACAAGTCGTCAACTCCATCCATGACATCCTGATAGTCTTCGCCAGGATAGTTGTGATAAAGTAAATTGGCAAATTCTTCCCCATAGCCCGTACTCCCACGTGGATTGGGATAAAAGACGACAAAACCCGCGCTGGCATACAACTGCACTTCTGCCGAAAAGCGATTGCCATAATTGGAGATGGGGCCCCCATGGTTTTCAACCAAGAGTGGATATCGCTTGACTTCATCAAAACCAGGAGGATAAACCACCCAACCTTGTACATCACGCTGATCAAAAGAGGATTTATACCAAACCATTTCTACTTGACCCAATGTGCGCTGCCCAAGCAGGTCCTTGTTCAAACTCATCAGCTGCCTCGCTTTCGCTTCGCCCTTCTTGATCGTCGCCAATTCAGCAGGGTGATAAGGGCTGCTTTGCGTAAAAGCAATTCGACCATCACTGGCTATTGAAAAAGAGCCACCACCATAAGGTCTCCCAATGGTCGTTCCCCCTAATTGCTCGCCAACCATGTCCACCTTGCCTGCCATATCTGTATAGCCAATCTTGGTATCGCCTCGGTCGTCATAATGAAAATAAATACCCTTACCATCAGGGGCCCAAATCGGATTGGAATAGCTTCGATCAAGGGTATTGGATACCACTCGCTTATTGCTCCCATCCGCATTCATCACATAAAGGTTCCGATTCTGATAGGCTTGCATTTTATCATCAAAGCCAGTATAGGCCAATTGCTGGCCATCAGGCGAAAGGGCAATTTCCTGATCATGGCCTTGGCGATTCGTCAGTTGACTAATTTGACCATCGACCAGTGATAAGCGGTAGATCTCAGAGTTGCGAAAATCGTATTCCCAATTCTCATTGCGATTAGCAGAAAAGTAAAGCGTTTGCCCGTCCTTTGACCAAACAGGGGCGGACTTATGCTGAAAATCTCCTGTCGTCACCTGACGAGGGCTTCCCCCATCAGTAGGAATAACAAATAGATGGGAATAGCCTGGTTGGATATAGCCCGAACCATCAGCTTCGTGTTTAAAGCGAGTGGTGATGCGAGGGGCAGCCGCCCATTCAGCTCCTTCTGGCTTATTAGGCGCTTGTACTAAAGACAATTCCTCCCCTTTTACAAACATCGAAAAGGCCAGCCATTCCCCATTAGGCGACCAGCGCAGCCCAGAAGGACTTGCCTCCAATTGGGAGATGCGAGCGACTTTTCCCGTTTGTAGCCAGTAGACAAATAATTCTGTACCCTGTTCTGTAGAAGCACTAAAGGCAATTCGTTGTCCGTCAGGTGACCAGGCGGGATTCCCTTCATTGCGATCTTCACTCGTCAACTTTTGATGTTGGCTACCATCCACATTGATCAGCCAAAGACGAGCCTGGCTTTTATCTTTCATGATATCCATCCCTTTGCGGATGTACACGATTTTTTGGCCATCAGGTGAAATCTGGGGATTCGTCACCCATTCCAATTCAAAAACGTCTAATTCTGAAAAAGCGGGTTTATTCTGGGCATCGGCCATCCAACAAATACAGGAGGTCCATACCAAAAGGAGAAGAGATACAAAACGCATAAGAATTCATTTGATTCACCCCAAATATACAATCCAATCGCTATGTGATGGTTGTTTTAAGTGGCCCTTGATTACTAATTTTCGATTATTGTCCTTAATTTTAAGTTACACTATAGAACTTCTCCTCTCCGTTCATCTGTTTTTTAACCTTAAAAAACCCGAATTATGCGTATGCTATTTTTAATGCTCAGCTTGCTGAGTGTTGCCCTCCTAAATGCCCAAGAGAACGAGACCACATGGAACCACTAGCATCCAGGATGAAGATGATGGGTTTTGGTGTGGTCTCG
>JBCBDH010000818.1:0-2668 GCA_038529855.1 Bacteroidota bacterium
CGTTCTCGCAGCGCATCGTTCTCGCAGCGCATCGTTCTCGCAGCGCATCGTTCTCGCAGCGCATCGTTCTCGCAGCGCATCGTTCTCACCGTAAATCCCAAAAATTACCTATTTTGCCAGCAGATTACTAAGGAATAAGATATGATGCCAGATAGAAGTCAATTGATTTTTGCTGCTTGTTGTTTGCTGTTGGTTTCCTTGGTCTACTCCCCTTTTTTGCTGTCAGTAAGCATGATCCTGTTAATGATCTTGAGCTTAATAGACTGGAAGGTAGGAGAGGGGATGAGCTTGAATCCGTTAATGCTCAGTTCTTTTCAGCG
Source organism: Bacteroidota bacterium (assembly GCA_038529855.1). Taxonomy (GTDB): domain Bacteria; phylum Bacteroidota; class Bacteroidia; order Chitinophagales; family Saprospiraceae; genus JBCBDH01. The sequence goes on from JBCBDH010000818.1 coordinate 321, forward strand.
AATTAGAAGGCAGCCTTCCTTTTTAGTCATTCCCCTGTTTTTTATAGTCGTTTTGCTCAGCTTCTGGCAGACAGAAAATTGGGCCTATTGGCTGGAGCGTCTGCGCATCAAACTTCCCTTTCTCCTACTCCCTTTTGTATTTCTGGCTTTACCGCGATTTAAAGATCGACAGCTACAGGGGCTGTTCTATGTTTTGATGATTATGCTCACCTTAACAGGGATAGGGACCGTAACCAATTACTGGTTCAATATGGAAGAAATTCAAAAAAACCTTAGACAAGGCCATTCCATGCCCACTCCTCGCAATCATTTGCGCTTGAGTTTATTACTTGCTTATGGGATTATCGCTGGGGTATATTTGTATTGGAAAGACTTCTATTGGCGGTACAGGTTAGAGCGGAAACTTATTTTGGGAATGGTCTTATTTCTATTATTCTTTCTGCATTTTTTATCGGTCAAGACTGGTCTGCTTACTTTTTATGCGGCAGTTTTTGTGTTGCTGATCCGTTATTTATATCTCTCTGGGAATTATTGGCGAGGAGGCTTGATCCTCTTAAGTATGTGTCTATTGCCCTACCTGGCTTATCGGACCGTCCCTAGTCTAAATGCCAAGATTGGTTATACCTTGCACGATCTCGATATGTATTTTCAAGGGAAAGGTGTTGCTTACGCGGATTCCGGACGTTTGATTTCTTTGGCAGTGGGTTGGGATATTTTTAAACGCCATCCTTTTTTTGGGGTTGGTGCAGGTAATTTGAGGACAGAAGTCCATCGGATTTTTGAAGCGGAATATCCCAATCATCCCGCTCCCATTGAGCCGCATAATGAGTTTTTATTTGTATTAGCGGGGACTGGGCTTTTTGGCTTTGGGCTTTTTTGTTTGGCTTTTTTCTACCCACTGTGGCATCGACGCTATTATCGGCAGGGCTTATTTCTAGCCTTTTATGTCATTATGTTTATTTGGAACATGATAGAACACGGCTTGGAAAGCTCGGTTGGTGTAGCACTATTTATCTTTTTTGTTTTGCTATGGCTGAATGTCCTCCATGATGAAGAGGGAATAGCCCTTCCCAAAACCAAAACCATCTGGTAATCCATATAGCCTAGCTACTTGGCAGGCGCTCCATTAATTTGATGAGTTCAATATAGGGTAAAAAGGAAGGATCGGCATCTTTCCAGATATCCTTGGCTTTTTCGAGGTGATAGCGAGCCTTATCTACATTGCCTTTTTCCAAATAAGCCTGTCCTAAAGTCATATTGCACTTGGCATTGTAGGGGGCGATGACCAATAATTGCTCGCCCATTTCCAGGGCCTTATCGAGGTCTTTTCCTTCCGTATACAAGCCAAATAAAATCATCCTCCAAAAGGTCTCATCCGAACCGGATTTTTCCAGGAAAAGCTCCATTTGTTGAATAGCCTCTTCATACCTTTCCTCCATTGAAGCGATCATGGATTCAAATAGAGCACTATAGGTACCACCGATTTTTTCCAAAAAGGGCGCTCCACATTCTCCTCCAAAGTTTTCTTTGGTTTTTTCAGGGTCTTGAAAAGCCAAACTGTACATTAACCTATTGAAGCAAGCGTCTATTTTACCCCCTCCGTCAAAATGTTCCCTATTTTGATCAAGCCATTGGTCGTACTTCTCCTTTTCGTTAAACTCGTGATACATATAGATGTAATCGAACCAGAACATGGGGGCAATAGCATCCTTATAAGACATGTACTGCTGTCTTAATTCGATCACCTTTTTTATATTGTCAAAAGAGGCTTGTTTATGCCCAAGGTCATAGTGCTTATAAGCGGTGAATTGATAGATTTGGGCAGAGTCGAAATTGGTAATGGACTTTTGTCGGGCTTCCTCTAAAAGCTTAAAGGATTCCTCAAAATTTCCCATGTCGTTTTCTACTTCGGCCAGATCGAGGAGCAGGCTTGTATTATTGGGTTTTACGATAATGCGTTCCTGGATGGTTTGTTTGGCTTTTTCAAAATCTCCCATTAGGGAATAAACTTCTGATAGCCCCGTACTCACTTTTGATTGCTCTGGAAATTCGTTTTCAAATTGCTGATAATACTGAAGTGCTTCTTCCAGGCGGCCTTGTTTGATTCAAAGGCGTCCCATACGAGGTAAACTCTTGGCCCGATGCCCTATATCCAGGGCTTTTAGCGTATAATCTTCTGCCTTTTTGAAATCGCGTTGATTAAAATAGGTCCAGTAGAGGCGATAGTAGGGATAGTAGTCGCTTGGATACAGTTTTTGCCACATCTCCAATAGCGAAATGGCCTTAGCGTATTGCTGCGACCCAGCATAGTAATAATATTTGATGTTAAAGCTCTGCCGCTCTGGCAA
>JBCBDH010000819.1:0-2666 GCA_038529855.1 Bacteroidota bacterium
GCTCGATTTCCATACCTAGCCTTTTCAAGGTATCCAAATAGCTAGAGATATTCTGCTGTCGTGCAGGCAGTCTCAGTCCCTTACTGGCTATCATTTTATGTTGTTGGATAATACCGCGTTGAACTTGTATTTTGACAAAATCAGGATGGAGTATACTTAGGATGATTTGGCCTTGCTGATTCAATACTCGATGGCATTCTTGGAGCCCTTGTTGAATTCCATTTTTTGTTAATTCATTAAAAACCATGTTGGCGATAATCAGCTCAAACTGTTGATCATCGTACTTAAAGGGTCGATACAAATCGAGGGATTCATATTGAGCATTGGGTAGAAAAAAATATTTTTTCGCAATAGCTAATTGTTGAAAGGAGACATCAGTGATGTATAATTTTCGGGGTATTTGACCTGACTTTCGGCGTAGTAGCCAAGGTATAAAATAACCATTGCCCGCACCAATTTCCAGTATAGCTTGATCTGCTATAGGCCCGATATGTGCCAAGAGGCGTTCGTTTAGAATCAGCGCTTTGAAGGGGCCACCTTTGAAACCAGTATGTTGATGCCATTGCTTGGCAATTTTATCATAATAGGACATGTAAATATCTTTGGACATGGCGACAAGAAACGAAAAGGTGGCATATACATCCATCGCTTTCGCTAGCCGCCTAACAAAAAAGGACAATGAATTCGTTCAGTATAGCCTATAAAAATACACCAATCAAAAAAGAATTAGGGGATTTACTTTACCTTTGAAGTCATCATCCAAAATCCATATACTATGTCTAAGATCATGCCTTTTCACCTTGCTATTCCTGTATCCAATCTGGCAGAAGCCCGAGCTTTTTATCGCGATGTCATGGGTTGTTCAGAAGGTAGAAGTGATACCCAATGGGTAGATTTTGATTTATATGGTCATCAATTGGTGATTCACGAAGCCAAAGGAAAGCAAGAAGCTGGTCCGCCAGAAGATCACAACCCCGTAGATGGTCATGATGTTCCCATCCCTCATTTTGGGGTGGTATTGGAATGGGAAAAATGGGAGCAACTGGCTCAGCAATTAAGAGAGAAAGGCATCTCTTTTGTCATTGAGCCTTACATCCGATTCAAAGGGGAGGTTGGTGAACAGGCGACCATGTTTTTTCTCGACCCCTCTGGTAATGCCTTAGAATTCAAAGCTTTTAAAGACATGGGGCAGCTATTTGCAAAATAATCCCTTAGAAAATAAATGTAAGCCATTTGCCAGGAGCATTCCTCTATAGAATAAGCGACTTGCCTTCATTAGGTATTATCATTATATTTAGTCAAATCCTATCCATAGTTTCCTAGTTTATCTATTCCTACCCATACGGTGGGCCAAATTCTTATTTTCTTACCAATTTAATTATGTTTTAACTATGAAAACGATTAGAGATGTGGCATTTATTTGTCTATTTTTTCTCCTTTCACCCATTACCTTTTTAGAAGCACAAGCCAATTTACCTCAATGGCTTGAATCGACTCGCGTACATGCACACACCCGAATGAGATGGAGCGCAGGTTCTGGCCCTACTCGTCCAGAATTTGTCAACCTGGCTGATAATTTTAATGCCCTAGGAGTTAAAGTTTTTACACAACATGTAAAATCGAATCCACCAGAAGGAGCCACTTGGTGTAGTACAGTTGGAAAGATTGAACCAGCGATAGATGTAACTTGCAATACGGCCAATCCCACAGACTTGCCTCGAGGAATGATTGACCGAGCACAGAATAATGGCCAAGAGGTTTTTCTTTACTACAAGCACTACTTTGATGATTTTTGGAGAGATGCAAATTCAAGTTGGATCAGTGTAGATGCTTTAGGCGTTCCAATTCAAGCCAGTCCTTCCAATGCTGATCCAGACGATTATTATTTATCAGTCAATTCTCCTTTCCGAGACGTGCTCATCACAAGGATAGAAGAACTAGTTGCCAAAGGGGCTGGTGGAATCTATTTTGACTTTAACCACAGCCCATTCAATGGATGTTGGAGTCCAGATAGTCAGAGTGAGTATTTGATTTGGTCTAATGGGACGCCAATGCCCCTAGTTACTGATTATCTCAATGATCCTGAGATGCCGAATATCGTTAACTTTAACAACTACGCTGTTGAGCAACATTTTACGGAAATCACGGATGCCATGCACCTTGTTGATCCCGACGCCATAGCTTTGGTCAGTGTTTCCCTACTACCAGGTTTGATTTTCGACCGACTAAGCACTAAGCTGGCTGCGATCGCTGATGTACCCAAGACGGAGTACTCTTTGCCCATACGGCGAAATGTCAATCGTCATTTTATAGCAAGCGGCGCACTCAGTAATTACTTTATCCCTGATGATCTGCGCCTGGCCGTTGGCTGGGATGTTGTCAGAGGAGCTTCCAAACATAAATTACACCACTCTTGGTTTTTTACGGATGAGCTGGTAGAAGAGGCTCCAGATCGAGTCAAGGCGCTTGTAGGGTCCGCCTATACTCATAACTTTATCCTCAACCTAGATCATATCGAAGCCAGTATTCCCGATCAAAACCTATATGATAATGTTTATGTGATGGACCAAGTTATAGGTCCCGAGTTCGTCGAAAAACGCCCAGTACAATGGACGGCGATTTTATTTAGTGAGCATGCTCGCAATCTCCGGGTACAGGATTATCTT
>JBCBDH010000820.1:0-2665 GCA_038529855.1 Bacteroidota bacterium
GCGATTATCAGTACACTCAATAAAGCCCAAGCGCAAAATCTTGTCCATTTCATAGATTTCTCTCCTTTTCTTTTTTCAATTCAGATAATCGCCTCGTCGATTTCTTCGGCAGGGTCCCAAAACAAGGTTTTAAAATCCTGGACTACATCATCAACGACGCTTACCCCTTCATTTTCAAGTAGTTCCTGCATCATGGTTGGACTGGGAAAGTGATGTCTCCCGCTGAGTTCTCCTTTTCGATTGACGACCCGATGTGCGGGGACGGCTTCGGAAGTAAAACTTTTGTTTAAGGCCCACCCGACCATTCGGGCCGAACCCAATGCCAAAAAATTGGCAATTGCACCATAAGTACTCACCCTACCTTTTGGAATTTGGCGAGTCACTTCGTACACCAAGTCGAAGTAAGTAGGCTCAGGCATAGGTTTTGGCTAAAGACAAGAAGCTTACACTCATTAGAAGTAGAAGCTCCATTTAAATTCATTATTTTTGCGCAATAAAACACCGTTCTGGCCTAGTAATGCTCAATCAAAAGGTAACTTGTGTAAAGTTGTAGAATAAGCCTTTGGTACGTAAGAGAAAGATAGATTAAGATAATCTACATGTCTCTATTGGCAAATACTATGCCTTTAATAGGTATTATTCGGAGGGGATTTACCAGGCTTCCTCCTGTTAAAAAGTTCAATATCGAAAAATATTGTTTTACTGTAACAACAAATCATCAAATTTGATTACAACAAATGATAAAAATACCGATTAAAGCTAGCCAGATCAGTAATTTGACTGATGCGCGTTATTTTGCTGCAAGAGGAGTGGAATGGTTGGGCTTTAACCTCGTTCCCGGTACGGAGGGATATACTGCTCCCCAACAAGTACAGGCCATTAGAGGATGGGTAGAAGGACCCAAAATGGTTGGCGAGTTTGGTCTTCAAACAGCAGAAGAGATTATTGGCCTTAGCGAAATGCTCGAACTTGATGCCATACAAATAGGCATGTTTGGCCCTTTGGAAGAGGTACACCATCGATACACCAAAGATATTATTTCCGAACGTATTCCTACAGAGGCGGAAGGTCCTGCCGAGTTTTTGTATGAATGTTGGCAACAATCGAACTTTTGCAGCAGCTATTTTTTTAATTTCGAAAAGAGAGGACTGTCCTGGCAAGATTTTGTGAAAGGCGACCAATGGACGGTTGATTGGCTTCGCGAGGCTTGCCAACAATACGAGGTCCTCTTGAGTTTCGCTCATCTGCAAGCATCAGAACTCGATGAAATCATCCGCCAAGTGCAGCCAAAGGGCTTCAATTTCAGTGGAGGCGAAGAAGAGAAGGTAGGGTATAAATCCTTTGATGAACTGGATGACATCTTTGATGTTTTGGAAGAAGACTAATACATTTAATTTGAACCAAATTATATTTACCTAAAGCAAACCTCATGCGTTTATTCACCTTACTATTAGGATTAATTACTATGATTACTAATTTAACCTCTCAAACCAATTTCACCCCACCACCTACCCCGGAAAAGCCCGTCATTGATGAATTACACGGCTTTCAACTAACCGACCCCTATCAGTGGCTGGAGGATAAAAAAGATCCCGAGGTGGTCAAATGGACCCGTCAACAACATGACTATACCCTCGATTATTTGGAGAAAAATGGCCAGGCCATTAAAGGCTTAAAAGAAGACATTACGGCTTATATCGACAGAGATATCACTGGCCCTATTTTCCTTCAGGGAGATCGCCAATTTTTTTACGTCAAAAAGAAAGGCGAACAACAGTACAAATTATACACTCGGCTTGGTGAAGAAGATGTGCTGATTTTTGATCCAACTTCTATCGACCCTTCTGGTCTTTCTGCAATCTCTGGGGTGAATTTTACCAAAGATGGTGGCCGCGTTGCCGTAGGAGTTCAAAACAAAGGGGCAGAAATCAGTACCTACCGAATCGTAGATACCAAAACTGGAAAAATCGAAGGCGAACCCATCGAAGGTTTGAGAGGCTTCACTTGGACCAAAGACGAAAAACACGCCTATATTTGGGTGGGAACTAAGGAAATGCTGGAAAAACAAATTCCAATCAAAACCTATTTGCATGCCATTGGCACAGATCGCGAGAAAGATCAATTTCTCTTTGCTCCTAAGGATGCTAAAGACTTTATCTCGATTTGGGATACCCGCTACAGCGATCAAACCTTTATCTCTGAGGGCGACTTTTATTCCAACACCCTAAAGATGCGCCCCATTGGCTCCCAACAAGAGCCCCAAGTGGTTTACAGCAGTACCAAATACCGCTCTTACCCATCTGTCAAAGACGATAAGATTTATTACTACACCAATCATGAAGCACCCAATTTCAAAATCATGGTAGCCGACAAGAGCAATCCTGGCTTTGAAAATTGGAAGGAATTTATTCCCGAGCAAGAAGAGGTGGTGATTGAGTCTTTTGACCTCACAGAAAAATACATCATCGTCAGAGCAAAAAAAGATGTGATCAATCGCTTGTTTGCCTATACCTATGATGGAAAATTGGTGAAAACTGTTGATGCGCCAGAGGTTGGCAATGTCAGCGGGGCTTCTTATCACAAAGAGTCCAATACGCTCTACGTCAACCTCAGGCGCATCAACAGTTTTCACCAATTTTCCATCATAGGTATAGGCAAACAAGCG
>JBCBDH010000821.1:0-2664 GCA_038529855.1 Bacteroidota bacterium
TCAAGTTGATTTACAAGATAGTTTAGTCGCCTATTATCCCCTGGATAACAATGGTTTAGATGAGAGTGTTAATGATAATCACGCCCTTGAGGTGAATGAACCACTACCTACAGAAGGTGTATGGGGAGAAGAAAACACGGCCTATTTTTTTGATGGATTAGACGATTACATAGAGATACCTAACAATCCCAATATCAGTGTCAACAATTCAGACTCTTTCGCCATTTCGCTATGGCTCAATTTGCCACCCAACCAAGTGGATCAAGATGGTCAAGTCAATGATATTTTATCCAAATGGTCGGCGATAACCTCAGATGGCTATGGTTATACCCTTCGCATTTTCAATCAAAATAGCATTGAATCTGGAAAACTTTGGTTTGGGCGATTTGATACCAATGGCTCAGGCTGTAGTGGTCTTCTAGGCTTATTTAGTATCCGCACCATCAATGATTTGGAATGGCATCATGTCGTTATCCAACGTCGCAGTAATGGGCAAATAGAAATGTATCTTGATGGTCGATTGGAGGGGACCATTCAGGACAATGCCATTTGCTCAGTCGAAAATGATCAAAACCTTTTTCTTGGCATGCGTACGCTGGATAATTTACCTTCTGGTGGTCGCCGTAATTTGACGGGGACTATAGATGAACTGCGTGTATATGATCGTCCACTCAGTCAAGCAGACATTGACCAGTTATTTGATCCAGTTGTAACAAATGTTCAAAATCTATCATCTCTTGCAGCCATTAAGGTTTATCCCAATCCCATCTCTACCAATCAGAACATTACCCTTGAAATACCTCCTGGAAAGACTTTGCAACGGGCGATGCTTTACGATGTACGGGGACGCATGGTGCAGCGCAGTACAGAGACAGACTTACGAGTTGATCTTCCTTCAGGCGTCTATTGGCTTCGCGCCATATTGGATAATGAGCAGGTAGGGGTGACTAGACTGTTAATCGAATAATTCTCTTATTTCGACGAAGGTATTTAAAGGCTTCCTAAGTTGAGCTTACATTAGTTATCAATACAACTAATGTAAGCTCAGAAAATACTTACACGCCTCTAATAGAAACCCTTTGAAAAGATCAGATCATATTCGTCTTTTGGAAGTCTTTGCTGTCGCACTTACTGGGATAGGAAAATTCCTGTTTATGGATATATTAAACTGGCGATTGCCTTTTATCCTTAGTGCTTGTTTGTTTTGGATGGCCTATATTTTTTATCGCTATCAAAAAGAGCCAGCGATTCTAGGCTATTGGGGGTTGACTAGAGAGGGCTTTGGGAAAACGTTTTGGGAACTGCTTCCTGTGGCCCTTATCAGCATTTTATCTTTTGTTTTGATTGGGGAGCAATTGGGGACCAATATCCTTAGCTGGCATATTCTTCCCATTCTATTGGTTTATCCCCTTTGGGGCATTATTCAGCAATTTCTAATCATTGGCTTGATTGCTCGTAATTTGCAAGATATGGATCGCCGAAAGTTCTCCATTTGGAGCATAGTTTTGATTACAGCGATCATCTTTGCCATTGTCCATTATCCCTTTATTTTATTGATCATTGGTACCTTTTTATTGGCTGTTGTTTACACCCTATTATACCTTAAAGGAAGAAATCTTTTGGTCCTTGGTATCTATCATGGATGGATAGGGGCCTTCTTTTTTTATACTATATTGTATCGCGATCCTTGGTTGGAAGTCTTTGCGATGTTAAGCTCTTAAATATTTTTAGAAATGCGTTTTTTACTTTTTACTTTATTTGTCGTCTTTTGTTTTAGTAATTGTTTGGGACAGGCTCCTTTAAGTGAATATGAGGGGCAGTGGGAAGGAAGTTTTGATCGAAGTGATGCTTGGAAGTGGACCATTAGTTTAACACCTTTAAAGGGGGATACCTTTCAGGTGGATATTGCTCATTATGAAAGCCTGTATTCGAAGCCCCTTGTTTCTACCGAAAAAGATCATATCCAATTCTCCTTGGGAGATCGTTTTTTCTTTACGGGAAGTCTTGAAGAAGATCAACAGTCGATTCGAGGATTCATTCGAAGTGGGATTTGGATGTATAGTTTGGTCCTGAAGCAAAATGACCAAGGGGCTTACACTGCGGAATGGCTGCCTTTTTTACTTTCTGAGTTAGTCCCCAATAAGATGTATTTAAGTATTGAAGGAGTGGAAGGCGATCAGTACCAAGCTTACCCCTTTTTTCCAGATAATCGCTTTACGGGAACGATGTGTGGCTTTTTTGACAAAGAGGGTGCAGACCTGGTTTTTAAAGATTTTAAAACCAATTTGAATTTTCGAGCGGTATTAAAAGACAAGGAGCAAATCCTTTTAACCATCTATTTGGGAGAAAAAGCCATCACGCAAGCTAGTCTAAGTCCCTCAATAAAGGAATGGACTTTTGGAGAAGCGGCCAAACAAATGGCGAAGGAAAAATCAATCAACCAAAGGCCCAAACACCCTTAGCCTGATTGGAATTGGGAGCGATTACAAGAAATGAACAAGGCCATCCAGGATAATCAACTTACCTATACACATAGCGTACTGATTGCCCAATCTGATCAATTGGTCTTTGAAGAATATTATTGGGGTTATAATGAGCACATCAAACACGATCAGCGCTCTGCCTCTAAAAGTATACCCATAATTGCTGAGGCGATACTTTTAG
>JBCBDH010000822.1:0-2663 GCA_038529855.1 Bacteroidota bacterium
ATCCAAGCATCTGGAATCGCGAAAAAATGTCGAGCATATTTTGGGAGAGGGCAAATTTAGCCTAACCACCCTAAGAGCGGGGATCATCATGGGTTCTGGAAGTGCCTCCTTTGAAATCATCCGTGACCTGGTGGAAAAATTACCCATCATGGTGGCTCCCAGATGGTTAAACACGCGCTGTCAGCCCATTGGAATTAGGGATGTGATCAAATTCCTCGAAAGATCGCTGATGAATGAAAAAGTCTTTGATCAAAATTTTGACATTGGGGGTCCAGATATTCTCAGTTACAGAGAGATGTTACTCAATTTTGCCAAGGTCAGGGGATTGGGCAGATGGATCTATACAGTTCCTGTCATGACCCCAAAGCTCTCTTCCTATTGGCTGTATTTTGTGACCTCTACCTCCTATAAATTGGCTTCTTCTCTAGTGGAAAGCATGAGGGTCGAAGTAGTTTGTAGGGATAGCAGAATCAATGATCTATTAAACATTTATCCAGAAGACTACGTCACCACCATACAAAGGGCATTTACCAAAATCAGAAGTAATCAAATCGTTTCTAGCTGGAAAGATTCTCAGATCAGTGGTGTTAAAAAAATCAATATTTCCGATTTTATTGACGTTCCTAACTTTGGATGTTTTAAAGACATCAGGGAAAAAGAAATCATTGTCCACAATGAGGTGATCCATAAAATATGGAGTATAGGTGGTGATAATGGCTGGTACTACGCCAATGCATTGTGGCGATTGCGGGGTTTTATCGACAAATTGTTTGGAGGGGTGGGCCTTAGAAGGGGAAGAACGAATCCTACGACCATAGAAGTTGGGGATGCCCTAGATTTTTGGAGAGTGATCTACGCCAACAGATTGGAAGGCAAACTGCTGTTATTTGCAGAAATGAAAGTCCCTGGCGAAGCTTGGCTAGAATTCAAAATCAAGAACAACAAACTCATCCAAACCGCCACTTTTCGACCACATGGTATATTTGGCCGACTGTATTGGTATGCGGTATTGCCCTTTCATGGGTTTATATTTCAGGGGATGATTAATGCAATAACGAACTCCACAAAAAATACAAAGTAGACGGTAAAGCCTATTCTGAACAATGTAAAGTTTGTACGGTCTATTAGATGATTGACAGGAAAATACCTAGTCCGTCCTTCGCTTATAAGATCATCTAAAAAGAACAGCACTCATAATGATTCCAAATTACCAAACTCATCACATGAACAAAGTCATCATCACCTGCCTCTTCTTTCTCATTAGCCATCTGGTCAGTAGCCAAAGCGATAAAGAGCTGTTAGGCGAATTCGATCAAAAGATCGAATCCCTTCTTCAAGACTTTCAGGCCGTTGGCTTGTCTGTGGCCGTCGTGAAGGATGGGGAGGTCATTTATTCAAAGGGCTTTGGCTATAGGGACCTGGCGGCCCAACTGCCCGCTGATGAAAATACCGTTTTCCACATTGCATCAATGAGCAAGGCATTTACGGGTACGCTATTGGGTATTTTGGAATCAGAAGATCGAGTATCTCTTCAAGATAAACCATCACTGTATATTCCCGATTTTCAGTTTTACAATGAAAAAATGGATAACCTGATTACCATAGGGGACTTATTGAGTCATAGGAGTGGGATTGGAAGTCAGGGCTCCTCTATTATCATGTTTCCAGAATATGATAAGTTGAAAACAGTACAACGATTGAGGTACCTTAAACCAGAGGGAGAAGTCAAAAACAGCTGGGTATACAGTAACCTGGGCTATACCTTAGCGGGAACTATTGTCGAACAAATTACCAACACTACTTGGGATCAAAATATTCAGGAGCGCATCTTTGATCCATTAGAGATGAATACCTCCTACACGACCATTGAGGACATGGAGAAGACGGGTAATTACTCAAAGGGCTATGCTCGTTACAAAGGAAATACAGAAGAGGTCAGCTTTGAAGATTATTACGCTTGGGCACCCGCAGGGGCCATCAAGAGCTCTGTGAAGGATCTATCTAACTGGATGCTCGTTTGGCTAAATAATGGGGTCTTTAATGGGCGGCAAGTCATCCCTCAGCAGTATGTCAGAGCCGCAAGCAGCCTTCAGAATCTGAAGGAGGAAGTATACGAAAAAGATGCCTTTCTTTACGGCGAAGGCTATGGCTGGCGTTTGAGGGCCTGGAATGGGCATTTCAGAATTCGTCATGGTGGGAACACCAATGGCTTTTCTACCATCATGGATATGTTTCCATTTGAAAAAATAGGCATTGTTGTGCTGTGCAATCAAAAAAATTCGCTCCTTCCCTATGCCATCTCTGATTATATTTCAAGAAAACTGTATCAACTCCCTGAGTTTACCTTCCCCATAAAGGTAGACGATCATTACAAATCAACGGTTGAGGATATCCCGCTCAATGAGGAAGAACCACCCGCTCATCCCCTCAAAGCCTTTATTGGTGAATACCAAGCCAAAGGATTTGGAAAAATTAAAGTCATCCAGGAGAACGACCAATTATTCGCTGTCTTACCCACCTACAAATTTCAATTGGCCCACCTCAACTATAATTCCTTCTACCTAAAAGGAACAGAAGCATTTGATGGCGAATTTGACCCAGAGTTTACCGTACAGTTTTGTGCAAATACGGAGGGGGAGATTGTCTTGCTGAAGCTGTATTCT
>JBCBDH010000823.1:0-2645 GCA_038529855.1 Bacteroidota bacterium
TGATTTTATCCAGAAAAAGAAACGTATGGATCAAATCAGGGAGTTGCTCCATTTGGGCAACGCCTATGGCGGCGAGTACATTGACCAATCGATAATTGTAACCTATCTCATCGTGGATGTATTCCATGGAGGATACTTTGGCTTGGGTGGTAAGGTGTTTTGCTCTTTTGGCTAGCGCTTCATCATCTGTTACCATAACTCCCCCTCCTCCTGTACTGATGATTTTATTTCCATTAAAACTAAAAACCCCCATTGCTCCAAAACTGCCAGCGTGTTGCCCATTGAAATAGGAACCTAGTGCTTCTGTGGAGTCTTCGAGAATAATTAAATCATAGCGCTTCGCTAATTCCAGTAGCTGGGTCATGTTGCCCATGTTGCCCAATACATGAACAGGCATAATGGCCTTTATTGGTCGTTGATCGCTTTTTAGAACTCTTTGCCCCTTGATAAGGTCGGTTTGCTCTTCCAAAAAATGGGCCAGCAAATCCAAATCCATCTGCCAATTATGAGGGTTTATATCCATCAAAATCGGATCAGCACCTGTATACTTTATGGCATTTAGGGTAGCGATAAAGGTAATGTTTGGGGCAATGACGTAGTCGCCTTGGCCAATGCCGTGTAGGTGCATGGCCATGTGTAAGCCTGCGGTCCCGTTCATGCAAGCAATGCCATACCTTGCCCCTGCATACTCAGCCACTACCTGTTCAAATTGGCTCACATAAGCTCCCACAGAAGAAACCCAGCCAGTATCTAGACAGTCTTTTACATACTCCCATTCTTTGCCATTGATATGGGGGATAGATAGTGGAATTAGGGTATTAACTTGTTCTTTGATCATGGCGTTTGATTATACGGTTAGGATTACCAACAACAGTCACTCCGTCAGGAATATCTCTAATAATGACGCTACCCGCGCCAATAGTCACTTTTTTTCCGATACAGATGCCTTCTTTAACGACAGTATTAGCCCCAATAAAACTCTCCTCTCCTACACTTACATTACCAGCTAATACAGCCCCTGGTGCGATATGTACAAAATTGTCAATCTGACATTCATGCTCAATAATTGCTCCTGAATTACAGATAACGCCGTCTCCAATTTTAGTCATACTATTGATAATGACGTGAGGAGCAAACATTACTCCTTTTCCTAAACGCAGATGAGGAGATTGGGTTACAGTGGGATGGATGACATTAATGGGTGGCCTACTAAGTTGTTGTGTGAGACCCAGTTGAACCTTACATCGGATTTGATTATTTCCAATGCCAATAAAGTAGTCACATTGACGCAGTTGTCTAAAGGCTAATTCCTCTTCCTCTTTGCCCAAATATTGAAGTTGATAGGGGTTTTGGCTTTTTTCCTCCTGATCACAGTAAGCAACTACTCTTTCCCCCATAGCTAAGATAATATCCAGCGCCACATAGGCATGGCCTGAATAGCCAATAATGATAATATCTTTTAACGACTTAGTTGACATTACCTAATTGGGTAAGGTATTTTTTGGCCAATACTTCTCGATCAAAATGGGCTTTTGCATATTGATAACCAGATTCTCCTTCTTTAACCCAGATCGTTTGATCACTTTTGATATAGTGCTTGATCTTTTGTGCAAAGTCTTTGGGATTTTCTGGTTCGATGTAAGTTCCACAACCTGCCTCTTCTACCAATTGACGAGAGACGCCGTCGATCACCATCATTACTGGTTTTTTACAAGCCATATAGTCAAATGTCTTGTTGGAATAGATCGTTTTAAAGGTATCTACCTTTTTTAATATGGAAGCGCCAAAATCAGAAGCTAAGATGTATTTGAATACCTCACTCTTAGGAACAGAATCGATAAATCGGATATTATTCAAGCCTCTTTTTTGTGCTTCTTGTTTCAGCATCTTTTTCTGCATACCGCTACCAATGAGTAGAAATAAAACTTCTGGCTGCTCCTCCTGTAGTAGTTCCGCCGTTTCTACAACTTGGATCAGGTGATTGGCCACCCCATGTGCTCCTACATAGGTAATTACAGTACGCCCATCCAGAGATTGCTCTTTCCTGAAGGTTGCTGAATCGAAATTGCGCAGTAATTGATCAGATAAGGAAAAATCCGCTGCATTGGGAATGAAGATGACTTTGTTGGCTGGCACACCTTTTTCCTGAATCAGCTTATCTCTAAAGGCAGGCGTTAAAACATTGATTAGCTTTGCGCGGCGATAAATAAAGCTCTCAAACCAGTAAGCTAGCCTGATGATAAAGCGATTGCGAAGTACGCCTGTATCTATAGCTGATTCAGGCCAAAGATCGCGTACCTCAAAGACAAAGGGTATACCCTTGATCAGCGATAGTACATAGGCAGTGATTCCCACAAAGAGCGGCGGCGAACTGACTAAAATAACATCGTACTTCCCATTTGTCTTGAAAAGACCAGCATAAATACTTGAAAAGACAAAGGAAAAATAGGCCCATAGCCGCCCCAGAAAGTTGACATTATAGGCTTCTGAGACATGACAGCGGATGACTTCTACTTGAGAAGAATAGGTGTCCCTATAGGTAAATTTACCCTTATATCGCAGTCGTTTTTTTACCGTATTATAATTGAACCATACCGCCCGAACGGGTATTTTGTGACCGGCTTCATCCCAGACCCAGGTCATTT
>JBCBDH010000824.1:0-2639 GCA_038529855.1 Bacteroidota bacterium
CCAAGCTAAAGAAAGGCTTGCATTATTGCTGACTGTTGGCAATGCTGCTATTGGTAGGATTTGTAAATCTGGTCTTTGGGTAGGCAAAACCTGTATGGGACCAATGCGCTGGATATTATTAAACTCCAAATGGTGCTCATACACATCATTAAAACGATCGGTTTCGATGAAAAGGTAGTAATCACCTTCGACCAATTCTGGAATTTGGATATCAACACTTGCGGGTCTCGTGGCTCCAGCCATCAAGTCTTCTTCGTGATAATAAAGACCAATTCGATCTGCAAAAGTAAGGTTGAGGCGATTACTATCTGCTGTAAAGTACAATTGGTCGATCCAGCCGCCAGACTCCGTATCGTCCTCTCCTTGATTGATGATTAGCCAATTGACCTTTTCCTGGGTTCCAGAAAAAACGAGGTTATTGACACCAATTGGATTAATCTGTTCGACATATAAATCAGGAGGTGGGCTGAGCTGGATTTGTACTTGTTGTTCGCTGATGAGCAGGTTATTGTCATTATCGGCCTCAGCCAGGTAATTATAGGCATCTGTCCGCATGATGATGTAAAAGGCCCCTTCAATACCCTCTGGCAGTTGAAACATTAAGTCGCTGGAATAAGATTCCTGGCTTAGCAGCGCATTGGGATTGGCTAAGCTGCCCAGATAAATATCTTCAAAGGTAAGTTCCAGATCTTCTGATAAGTAAGCCTGGTCATACCAACGTGTATCAGGGGTAAACTGACTACCAATATTGGTGACGATCCAACTGATATTGAGTTCATTACCAGAAAAAACGGGTTCTGTAGGAACCTCAATTTGCTCGACAATCAAATCAGGTAACTCCACTACAGAAAAACTTTGGATAGGCCCTGGTATCCCTTCCTCACAAGAATTGCGAGCAACCACGTTCCACTCATAAGATTCCCCAAAGATCAAAAATCCGAAATAGTCATAGGCTATCGTACCAATATTGGATACCGTTGGCGTATTGGGTCGCACATCGCCCAGCGGCCAAATATATAAGTCGTAATGGCTAGCATTTTCCGCAGGTGCCCAGGAGAACCTCATGGGATAGGGCGATTGCTGACTACCTTCAAGAGGCAGCATATTACTCACGACACCTGGCACTTCATTGGGGATGACTTCCACCAGAAAGCTATCTATATAAGTACAGCCATAAATATTGGTAGCGGTCACAGAATAGGTGGTACTTTCTAATGGGCTAAAGGAGGCTGTCGTTGTATTGCTGCCATCAGACCAATTGGCGCTGCTTGCATTTAAGACAGTGAGGGTTTCGCTGTCGCCTTCGCAGATGGTTCCAAAATTGGAGGCAAAGATGAAAAATGGAGGGGACTCCTGGATGTTGACGATGTTTGAGACACTGGAACAGCCCGCTTGATCAAATACAGCGACTTGGTAAGTACCTGGCGTCGTAACGATCTGTACAGGATCAAAAGACTCATTGGACCAAAGGATGTTTTCCGTAACATTGGAGCTCAGGATGGTGGTATCCCCTGGACACAAAACGGTGTTTCCGTCAATGAGAATTTCTGGGGTTTCAGGAGCATTGACGGTTACGGTTGTGCTTAGTACATCTGTACAATTATTGGCATCAGTAATGGTGACGGTATAGCTTGTTGTACTATTGGGAACATCGTATAGGGTTTCGAAGGGATTACCATTATTCCACTGATAGCTAATGCCTCCGCTGGCTGTTATAGCGACAAAAGAGCCTTTACAGATACTTTGATCAGGACTAATGCTGCCTTCCAGTGTGGGATAGTGTTCGAGGGTATAGTCAATGCCATCATTCTGACTGACTTCGTCATTGATTAAAACAGTGTTGGCTTCCAGGGTATAGCTACCCAGGGTACTTAGGTTGGCCCCTTGGTTGAAGGTATACTCCATGGTTTCGCCAGCTTCTAAATTGCTGTTGATGTTTTCTTGGGTATAGGCACCGCCATTTACGCGGTATTGGACGGCAAAGTTGTTGACGGCAAAAGTGCCATAATTGCGAATCACGACTCGAACCGTTTCATTTGTTCCAAGCCCACAAGTCGAAACAGGGCTAAGTATTTGACTAACGCCAAGATCATTACCATTAAGCAAAGTAAAATCAAATGGACTATTGGCTACACCCGCCAATGTTTCTACGCTGATTGGACCGCTTTGGGCAGCAGCGGGTACAATGGCCTGAAGGGTTTGATCATCTACGATTTGAAAATCAGCTATTGCCCCATTAAAACGCACGATTTGGGTATTGGAAAAATTGCGTCCCTTGATGGTAATATTAGCTCCTACCACTTCTTCAGCGGGACTAAAAAGGGTAATCTCTGGTTGATCATCAGCCACCATTCCCCTTACGGAAACATCATCCAAATAAAAACCATCTTCTGAACCATAGGTGTTAAAATCTCCAAGGACTTTTACGATGAAACTGATGCAGCAGATGGTCTTTATTTTAGTGATGATGGAGGGCAAAACTTCAAAAAGGTAGTTGATCTTGATCCATCCAATATGCCCAATAGTACCTATGTCCCTTTCCAGCTTAATGTCGATTCGCTGCGCTTGGTCCATGACTTGGCCGCTAGCGATCAGTTTGTCATTCGCTTTCAGCAAATGGGCCTTGGAGATTTTAACAC
>JBCBDH010000825.1:0-2639 GCA_038529855.1 Bacteroidota bacterium
GTAGGGTCCAGATAAATTTGGTAGTCTTTGATGAATTGTTTGGTCCAGCTAAATTCTTTGGCATGGCAGGCCAAAGAGATGATATTGCCAAAGCTCACTTCACTGATGCGTTGATTTTCGACGAGGAGTTGATGCTTCAGTCCGATTTTGTACCAGTCAAGTGCCTTGACATAGGACTGCTCATCTCCACGATTGAGTTGTCTGATGAGGTAGTTCAGACCCGTAAAGAAAAAGATCAATTGATCGTTTCGTCTCAATTGCTGTATCTTTTCAAAGTAGTGTTGTTTAACTTGTAAAAAATGCTCATCCGTGGGTTCCTTAATCAAAAGCTGAAGTCTGCTGTAGAGTTCATCCCAAGTATTATTGGCCATAAATCCTTTGGCTTTTTCCTGTTTGATGGCCTTGTTAAAGCGCTGGGAGTAATGGGTGGTGAGGATGTTTTTTCGGTTTTGTACCACACAATCTAGTCGGGCTTTGGCCAGGACGAAGTATTTGTCGATGTTATTGGCGAGTTGCCCCAGCAGTTGGTCGCTACTTTGGTGACGATTGCGCATGGGGTGGAAATACAAGGCATTTTCCAATTCGATGCGCTCGGCATAATAGTCTGCATCGCGATAGGGACTTTGGTCGTTTTCTTCGAGTAAAAACTGGGTTTCCTTTTCGTAGAGGTCGAATAGATTGCGTCTGCCCAAGGCCTTGTTGAGTAATTTTCGAGACTCTCTTTTTTGGATGTCTAGTTCAAGGGTGGCCAAGTAGCGTTCGACCAAAAGGGTTAGCTTGGAACACAGGCGCCAAAATCGGGGTGGCTCATAGACTTCCCCAGGGAATATCTTTTTCCAAATCCATTCCTGCTTTAGTTTGGGCGCATCAAAATGGGGATAAAAGGGTCTGAGGTTATCGTAGAGTAGAATGAGGGGTTTGGAGTAATTATAGTAGGGTGAACGTAGGAATTTTCCCAATCGTCTGAACTCCGTGGTTTCTAATGCCCTCAATAATTTGATCAGCTTAATGCTTTGCATAGCGATTTTTTTTGAGAAGTATCGAATAGCTAATAATGAGATTTAAATATTGTATATCAGTTATTTAGAGGAGTAATATAGTTAAATATTGGCGATTTTTTTGGAGAGGACAGCTATAAATTGTCTTTATATAGATTGGAAATACATATTACATTTGAGTCAACGGTTCGACGATGACTTTTAAGGAGTCATCTTCTGGAATTAAATACTAAGCCCCAAAAAACATAACGTGAAAGATTGGCAATAGAAGTTACAGGTTTCTGTTGTCAATCTTTTTTTTGGAGCGTACTGTATCGACTTGAAGTTAGGCCATTTTGAATGGGCCATTCTCTTTCTACAAAAGTCTCCGTATGAAGAATCTACTCTTCTATTTTCTCCTCTTTTTCACCCTGCCATCTTTTCTTTTGGGCCAGACCGAAGTGACTACAACCACAACTAGTCCTCCTACCGTTAATTTCAGCCAAGGAAAGCTATTGGCTAATCTGCCCTACGGTCGCAGTTTTTTTATCAATGGACCCAATAAAATTCCAGATGGGACAACAGCCGATTCCATTGGTTTGAGTATTTGGGAGACAGATATTCGTCGGATTCGCCGAAATCAGCAAATTGCCTATCCTAAAGATCCAAAAAAATACACGGGTAAAACGCCCATTTACACCGCTACTTGGCTCAAAGGTTTAGCAACGGATACCAGCAACTTTAGCTTATATGTCGATCGCCCTTTGGATTTTAGCCGCCTGTACATCGTCAAATTATCTTTTGCTAAAAAGTTTACCCTGAGTACCGCTCAAAGAGACCAAATTATACAAGATATTAAGGACCAAACAGAAAGTCTTTACCAATCCAATGGTGGCGTAGGAAAGTCTCAAGTAGAAAAAATCATTGGGCAAGAGATTCGCAAAGCTTTGGGAGCTTATACCGGAAATTATGAAGAGCAATTGGACGTAAAGGTTCCCCTGGTTTCCGATCAGCTCTTATCTAGCATTTCTGTTACTTACAGCCAATTGGCCAGACAAGAAGAACAGCTAAAATCCGAACAAAGTAACCTAAGAGAGGCAACAAGCACCAATGATACCGCTAGCATGACCGACTTTAACAAGAGTATCGGTCAAATAAACACAAAAATCACCAATCTGCAAGACGACATTGACAATACCTTTTTACAGGTGCGGTCTACCTTTGCAGATGCCTACTCCACCTATATCATTGCGAGTAGCTCCCCCAATTCGCTATCGGAAATCAACAATATCAATATTGGTACTGCCTTTGGGGCCTCCGTAGTTGGCCTCAATTTTCAGGAGGAGGCAACCAGGGCTTATGATGTCTTTGGCTATGCCGCGCTGAAGTTCTACTTAATGCCTGTAGATAAGCGTATTGCCGATCCTTATCTAAGCGATATTTTCTTCATCAATCGCCTGGCCGTTTTGGTTGGAGTTTCGCTGAGTGGTGATCTGAATTATCGCGGAAGTGATCTGGATAAAGTACTGAGTGTCTATCCAGTATTGGGGCTGAGCTACGATGTAAATCGCTATCTGACGGTCGATCTGGGCGTAACTGCCTTTGAGCAGGATTCCATCAGCCCATTGACCAATACCACCAACTTCGCCATCGCTCCGCTCC
>JBCBDH010000826.1:0-2633 GCA_038529855.1 Bacteroidota bacterium
AGCCACCCTGTTCAAAGATAATACGATCTGGTAAATTGAGAAAATTATAATGGATGGTATCTATGCCTTTATTAGGATCACTATCCATATTTCCATTGCCATCGTAAAGATAAGGAGCGATGTCTCCTGGGGTAAAGCCCTTGGGATTACCACTCCTATCCTCAATGCTAGTCACCTGATTGCCATCGTAGCTGTAGTATAGGTCATCAATAGGGCCATTGGTACAGGCTCCCAAATTGCCCATCCTAAGAAGATGACTAATATTGCCTCTCGCATCTTCGTATTCTACTGTTACATTGTAATTTAAGTCAGGGAAACCACTGTAGCTTGCTGATTCTATACGATCCAAATCATCGTAGATGTATTCATACTTTTGTTCTGGTTCGTACTTGACTTGCCACTTTGCTTCGCGGACATTGCCATTGGGTTCATATGCTAGCTTCATCCCAAATATCTTAGTGGTATCGCTACCTGCTTCGCCCAAAGCTTCTTGGTTAATTCCAATCACCTGACCTCCTCCTGTTGTTGGAATGGACTGAGTAGTGACGCTAGGCCCAGGTAAGCCTTCTAATTCAGCTCCCAGTAAATAAACGACTGTGCCATCACATAGTACGACTCGATGTAGGGAGTCAGGGAAGATATAATCGTCCATATTTTGACTGGTGGAAGTTTGTTTAAGGCTATCAAGGTAAGTTCTTTGCAGGTCTACCTCTTCAGAACTACAAGTAGGAGGATCAGGCTCACAGTAATCACAAAATTCCATTTCGCTGCCATTCCAAATGCGCTTGGGTTGGGTGCAACTGCTGCTGTATACAGGTACGATCCCAAAATCGCAAGGGGCTTGCTCGCTTATTGTGGGTGGGTTAGGCGTTCGCAGGGCTAAGGTCCACCAGTTGCTTGCTGCTTCATCAATGATTTGATCTGTGTAAGTAATGCCCGTATAGGCGCAGGGAACAGTACCATCTGCTACTTCTATAAATGTTCCCGTATGAGTAGATAGATTGACAGCTGATCGCTGCTTACTACTTGTACCATTGGTGTAATAAAATAATTGGTCGTTTCCTTCATCTCCTATGGTAATATAGGGAATGGATGGATCGTGAAAATGATAAGTAAAAATCCTTAGCCCACCTGATCCGTCAGATTGGGAATAGCCTTGAATCCCTGCTGAAATATAGTGTAGTACCTGACTGTGATTATTATTTTCTTGCCACTGATTAATTGCTGCTTGGATCGCGGCATTGATCGCTATTCCAAATTTATAAGGATCGTTGGGCTTGTAATAAAAGTCTGCTGCGGTAAATGCACTATCTGCTAATTCAGGATAGGTCCCAATCACTTGATTGGGATGTAGCATAACGGGTAAAGTCCCATTGATCCCCTGATGGCGAGTATTTAGGACCAAGGTATTGATGTATCCACCAGCATAAAAGGTATCTACAAAGCCATAACTGCGATAGATGGTGACCAAGGTGGAATCAGTGACTTGGTTTATTTGACTGGTATCTGCTTCACAACTTTTAGTAGTCACCCGATCATAACTTACTAGTACCTCTTGGCTATTAGGGATATTTTCATATTGCCAACTATTTTGGTCTTTAACCTCCACAGTATAAGTACATTCTGCTTTTTCAAAACCCACACTGACTGGACAACCAAACCCATCAATCAGCAGATCATCAATCTGATTACGCAAAGGAAGTAACTCTTCTACCTTTAAATACTGCGCACCTGCTCCAGTGAAGAATTTGATGCTTTGTGTTATAGAATCTATAGGAATTTCTTGTAGAATGCCATAGCTGCCCACTATCATGGAAAGTTCTTGTCCTAGCACATATCTTTCCTCATTATCGCAAAAACGCAGGTGATAAAGGGTATCTGGTAATGACATGCTTTGAGGATTGAATTGATCAATGGCATCGCGAAGGACATCAAGAGAATTGGCCTGGGCTTGGCGTTCCTGCTCTGTACAGGAGGGACCACCATCGCTGCATGGATCACAAAGACCATAATAATCAATATCTATTTTGATGGCATCAATGGTCCATGACTTAGTACCACTTGGCTTGTAAACCAAAAGACGTAAACCGTATAATTCCTCCGCAGTAAGTATAGTATCAGGGCGTACTCCTGGGATGTCATTATTATTGAACAAATCAACTGTGATATAATTTTGTCCACCATTGATTGGAACAAATTTACTACCATCGTGTAGCGCAACATAAGCAATACCGCTGGGGTTAAATGATCCAATTACAGAAATATTGAGGTCAATGACCTGACCTGGAGGCATTGGGCCAATCACATGACCAACCGTCCATGCCACTTCACCTCTAGTATGTTTATTGAGCAGCCAATACCTACCATCTTCTTCTTCAAGAGAATAAGGGGCAAATACAGCCTCATTCGAAGCTAATAAATCTATTGGAAATTGATTCGTAAGGGTAGCCAAGGCATTAGAACTAAGGATATAGTCCGCCCAATAAGTTTCTTGCACTCTGCAAGTCCCTCTTGGATTATCTGGACAGCGAGTAGGGTCTTTCAAATCCACATCTCCTTCCATCTGCCGCACACTCAATAATTGAGTTGATCATCAATGGCCTGCCTCAGACCATGAGTTTTACGCAATTATT
>JBCBDH010000827.1:0-2628 GCA_038529855.1 Bacteroidota bacterium
GCTCAAATAGTGGCTTTGTTGTAGATCAGATTTTAAGAAATCGTTAAATTTTTTTAAAGGTGTAAACCAGCTGACATTCTAAGGTGTTAGTGCTTATTCGCTTTCGCTCTTGCCTTGTCCAACAGATCGCTTAATACCGTGGCTTCCTCCTCCGTCAGGTTGCTCAAAATATGTTCTAAATCGTCCTTATCTGCGTCTATCTTATCCAGTAGGTTCTGCCCCTCATCCGTCAAGCTAATATCCACTAATCGCTTGTCAAATTCGCAAACACATCGATTGACCCAACCCCTCGCGTGAAGGCGACAAACCATCCTGGACGCATCACACATCTTATCCAACATCCTTTCCCGTATCGTGGAAGTACTTATGGGCGCTCCCGCTCCGCGCAAAATGCGTAGAACATTGTATTGTTGCAGCGTAATATCATACGTCTTCATCCGCTTTTTGATGATTTCCTGCATCCAGTTGTTGGTGTAGATGAGGTTCACCATTGCCTTTGTTCTCATACAGGGAAAGGGCTTTGTTTGATGAATGGCTTCTTCAATTTTCATATCTCTTTTGTGCTTATTGATTCGCGTATAATCTTAATCGCCCTAGAGAAATCTAGATTGATGTTGCAACATCATTTAAGACAAAAAAAATGCCTAATAGTTTATGGCTACACATAGTTACTATTAACCATCGCTTGTAGTTTCTTTCGAGCGTGAAAGATCCTGCTTTTGATGGTTCCCAGTGGCTTACCCAGCTCATCAGCGATCTCTTGGTAGCTAAAGCCCGTGTAGTATTTCCAGAATGGAACCCTAAACTGCTCATCCAAGCGATTGATCATGGCCATCAATTCCTTTTGGGTAATTTGCGACTCAGCAGCATTATCTGCAAAGCTGTCACCTCTTTCAAAAGCCAGACTTCCCGTTGGCTCATTTTGAACCTTTCTGCGACGGCGCATGCGGTAATTGTTGATGAAGATATTCTTCATCATCGTCATGATCCAGGCTTTAAAGTTGGTGCCAGGACGGAACTTTTCTTTGTTTTTCAATGCTCTGACGGCTGTTTCCTGAAACAAATCGCGAGCATTCTCTATATCTTTAGTCAGGTTCATGGCAAAGGCATTGAGGCTTGCCGTGACACTGTCAAACTGCGCATTGAACTCAGTGGTACTCATGTTACTTTGGTTTGTTGTTTAAACATTGATTGAGGTAAAAAAATCTTCGTCTAAATCATATCCGTATTTGCTATATTCGATGTTACAACGTCAAAGTTATGACATTGTTTTGGTAAAATCCAGCTCTTTAACAAAATTTTAAGATTTTAATGTTTTAACATTGATCTGGGGATTCAAGGAGGAATCTGCTCCTTTTTGGGGAGCTAATTAAATTTGTGTATAATGGGTAAGTCCTACTGATCAAAGCGAAAAATCCAATTATGGGAACACTCAACTTTCTTGATCTATTGATCATTGTCGTTTATTCTGTTGGTTTATTGGGCCTTGGCTATCTATTTAAGGACCAAAAGGATTCTAAGGATTACTTTTTAGGAGGCCGCAGCTTTGGTTGGTTTGAGATGGGGCTATCCACAATGGCCTCTCAATTGTCTGCAATTAGTTTTATTTCAGCAGCGGCTTTTGTGGGTCTGAAAGCCAATGGCGGGATGCAGTGGTTGACTTTTGAATTTGCCGTCCCCTTGGCTATGATCTTTTTGAGTGTGATCATCATTCCACCGCTTTACAATGCAGGTATAGTCAGTATCTACAGTTATTTGGAGCAGCGCTTTAGCTCTTCGACGCGGGTATTGATTAGTGCTGTCTTTCAATTTAGTCGGGCCTTTGCTACGGGAATTATGATTTATACTGTCGCCCTGGTTTTATCGGCCGTAATGGAAATTCCCAAAGCCCAAACGATTCTGATTACAGGAGTTATTACGATTATCTACTCTTATCAAGGGGGGATGAAGGCCGTTGTTTGGGGGGATGTTATTCAGATGAGTATTCTTGTTTTAGGTATTTTGATCTGTACGGGATATGGTTTGTATCTCTTAGGAGGCTGGGAGTCTTTCATCACTAAGATGGATACGAGTCGCCTTAAGGCCGTTGATTTCAACTGGGGTGTTTCAGAAGGAGAGGAGTTTGGATTTTGGCCTATGGTCATTGGTGGTTTCTTTCTTTATGCCTCTTATTATGGTTGTGATCAAAGCCAGGCCCAGCGATCGCTATCTGGTCGGAACCTAAAAGAAGTACGACGTGCACTATTATTTAATGGTCTTTTCCGCTTTCCTGTTACGCTTTGCTACTGCTTTATGGGTTTGATCATTGGTACCTTTGCGCTCAGTACGCCAGAGTTTATGAGCCAAATCCCTGAAGGTCAGCCAGATTATATGATTCCCTTATTCATTATCAATTATCTGCCGCATGGGATTATTGGTCTATTATTGGTGGCTATCCTAGCAGCTGCCATGTCTTCCCTAAGCTCCGCCATCAATTCACTTAGCGCAGCAAGTGTCGAGGATTTGATCGCCCGTGGCCGAAGCCAGCCTTTGAGTAATGAGCAATACATGACCTATTCTAAATTCCTCACAGTGGTTTGGGGGATTTTTTGCATCATCTTGGCCTTTAGCGCTGGCAACATAGCCACT
>JBCBDH010000828.1:0-2628 GCA_038529855.1 Bacteroidota bacterium
AACCTCCAAGCTAATGTGATCTTGAACTTTTTGGGACGCAATTCTGGCACCTTCATCATAGAAGAAGGATTTCCTCAAAGGATTGAAGTTGAAACCGCCAACAAATTCCCTACTCAAATATTGAACATTGGCGCCAGCCTCCGCTTAACCACAGACAAAGAAGTCTTTCACGAAATATCCCTCAGCAGACTTGCCCGTCTTAAGTCATCCTACATCGTTAGCTATAACTTTCAGGATGTTTTGGGCAATACGCAAGTGCTACCCGTTGGCTATGAGCAACGCAGTTTTGTGATGTCCATGCGCTATGAATACGGTAAGCTATTTGGGAAGCGCAGAAACCCCGTTCGCTTTGGGCTATCAGGTATGTTGGAACCTTCTTTTTACAATTACAAAAGAGAAGTGACTTCTTCCAGTGATTTCCCCATTGAGGCCCGCATCATTTCTATGCATGTATCCGTCATCCCCAACCTCTCCTTTAGATTGGCCAAAAGAATTTACCTAGATTGCAAAGTCATCCCCAGATGGTTGATTGCGGATTTCGGAAAAACAACCATCCAAGACCCCACCCAATCCATCAATGGCCAGGAGGGAAGTCGAAGCTATAGTTTTCCAGAAATCGACTTCGCAGGTACGGTACAATTGCGCTATCTACTAAAAGAACCCAAGAAAAGAGGACGTAGATAAAGTAATCAGCAGGTATACCATACAGGGTCTTATCGAACCATCAAAGTTCCTTCGTGAAGCTGCTCCCCATCCTTGACGCGGTAAAAATAAATACCAGCAGAAAGGGATTGGGCGATGATGCCCTGTTGAAACAAAGCCCCTGGCGTACTACTCCATTCATTGTCAATCAGTCGTTTGCCATTGGCATCAAAAAGCTCAAGGCGGATGGTTTCCGCATTTGCCTTTTGTATTTCAATGTTGAACAGGTTTGATGTTGGGTTGGGATAAATAACAAAATCGCTCTTGGGCGGAAAGCTGATTTTTACGCTATTCGAATAATCAAAAACACCATCAGAACGAAGAGCCTTTATCCTGTAAAAATTATCGCCATTAAGAGGAGAAATATCCGTAAAGGCATAAGCTCCAATACCAGAAGCGGAGACGACACCAATGGTCTCAAAAAATGGACTGCGCTGTACTTCGTAGTGTTCTACTTCCTCCTCTTGGGTGATTTCCCAGCTTAGCGAAACAGCCGTTTCATTGGCACTGGCGTTAAGATTGGCTAGGGCAAAAAAGTCAGGGCCGCAGTAGGGAAAAACATCGACCTCCTTCGTCGTCTGCAAGCCTGCTGCATCAGCAACCGTCAGTCGAATTCTAAACCAATAAGTCGCATCCGCCTCACAGCCTACAGGCGTAATAACGGCTAGTGGACTCCGCTCATTACTTGGCGCTTCAGGGTGATTGTGAGAATTGTGGTGAAGAGCCGTTTGCCATTCGTAAGAGAGTTCATCAGCCTGATGTTCTGCATCTGTCACTGCCGCTTCCAGACGATAGACCGTTTTATCTTTCATCGAATAAAAACTGCTATCTAGTGGATTGATAATATCTACTACAGGGGGGGTATTATTTAAAGAAATCACTAGGTTTTCCGTACCCTCTACTCCCAGGCTATCCGTCACGGTAAGGGTAACCGTAAAAGGCATAGGATTGGAGCTATTGGTGCTAAACGCATGGCTGGGGGCGATGTCTGTACTTTCAGTCCCATCGCCAAAATCCCAATGATAGGTAATTGGCAAACCAAAGGGATCATAAGACTGAGAGGCATCAAATTGGACCATTAGGGGCGAGCTGCCATAGATGGTATCTGCCGTAATTTTAGCAATTGGGGGTGGATTGCCACCATAGCAAATCTTGTGAATAGAGCCCGCATTTCTAAAACTGATGTAGTACAAACAACCATCAATGGGATGTTCAATCAATTGGATGACCTGTCTGGCATCATCGTGAAAAGGTTCGATCTTTTCAAGGGTATAATCCTCTCCAAAATACAGGACTTTGATCCAGCCGCTATAATCAGCATGAAAGTAAAGCCCCTTGTAATACGCTGGAAAATTATCGCCTTGATAAAACACCCCAGCGATACTGGAATTGCCATCAAATAATGCAGATTCAACGGTCGAAGTGGCCGCACTAATATCTGTCGCTTCATAGCTGCCATCTGAGCCAAAGATGGGGATATAGGTCTTGGTAGGTAGATTGTATTCATTATGTCCCCAAGTCAGTGTGGGTAGGCTTTCCATGCGCGGATAAGCTGCTTCAGGAATAGGAACGGCGCTATTGCAGGGATTGGCAAAAAAATGGCTATTGTCAGAACGAGCTTCAGCGTAGAGATCGCGGAGGGAGAAGAACTCCTGGTTGCATCCATTGCCAAAAAGCGGATTGGGGGCGAGTGGATTGGCTGGAGGCGTACTGTTCCAAAAGCCCCAAAAAGGAATCAAACCTTCTTTGAAGGGCCAGCCAAAATTGAGGCCACCATTACAAGCCACAATCCAGAAGAGGCCAATCCAGGGACTTTGATGATTGGAGACGTGGGGGCTTCACAATGGGAAGAACTGAATGTGGCTCGTAATGGTGGCCTCAATTTTGGCTGGCCCTTCAAAGAAGGTTTGATTCCTTTTTGGGGCT
>JBCBDH010000829.1:0-2626 GCA_038529855.1 Bacteroidota bacterium
GATGGTGATCGAATAGAACAACATTTTCCCCAGGCTGTAAAACCTATGGATAAGGCCTCATGAAGGCAGTTGAACCAGAAAAAGACAAAGCAAAGACACTAGGTAACAAGCTCGATGAGGTATAATAGCGTTAAACTTATTTTAAAGTATTTTTACGGCACGATATTATCCTTGCATTTTTTGTTGTATTGTTACTAAATTTGTTGAGTTACTGAAGTTAGAATATTAAAGACATGTTTAAAGGGCTTTCCATAGTACTACTTTTAAGTCTGCTGATGACGACCATCACGGCTTTTCAATACCCTCCATCCAATCCAAACGAACAAAGGCTTGGAGCAACCAGCAAAAAGGCAGTATCCATAAAATGGCTGAGTTTGGAAGAGGCTTTGGAAAAATCGGAAAAGGCGCCTAAAAAGATATTTCTCTACATCCATAAAGCCTATTGCGGATGGTGCCAACATATGGATAAATCTACCCTCAGCGAAGCCAGCAATATCAATTACCTCAACGAAAACTTCTATCCCGTCAGGTTTGACGCAGAATTTGAAGGCAGCATAAAATTTGGTGATAAGGTATTCAAACCCAGAAAGAAGGACGGCAAGAGTTTCCACGAATTTGCGGATTACATTGCTATGGGCCACGTCAGTACCCCCACCATCGCCTTTTTAGATAAGGAACTCAATGTGCTGCAAGCTATGGCGGGTTATAAAGATCCCGCTACCTTTGAGACCATCATCACTTACTACGGAGGAGATCACTTCCTCAATACGCCTTGGAGCATGTACCTGGAAAGCTATATTCCCCTATCCGAGCGCCAATCAGCATCAGAAAAGTAAGCAGCGCTAAAACCAACTGCTTTTCCGACTACGGCTACTGGTTCTTAAGCCTAAAGCACCGAGGATACCTCTTGTCACTTCGCGAGCTACCGTGCGACCAACCGAGCTGCTCATTACCTTTTCGATCGTACTTTTCTCTCTTCTGCGAGAGCGAGATTTAGAAACCTTTTCCTTCTGCTTACGCATTTTTTCGCGATGGGCTTCCTCAGAGGCCATCTCTATTTTTTCATTGAGAATTTCATAAGCGCTTTCCCGATCGATCTCTTCATTGTATTTGCGAATGAGCTTAGACTGATCAATGATGTCATCAATTTCTCGATCCGTGAGTACATCCATGCGAGATTGGGGGGCGCGAAGCATGGTATGCGCTAGTGGTGTGGGAATTCCCTTTTCATTGAGGCTGGTGACCAGGGCCTCCCCTATTCCTAGTTCCGTGAGCACATCTTCTGTTTTGTAGTACTCGCTTATAGGATAGTTTTGAGCGGTCAGCTTAATGGCCTTTCGATCTTTAGCTGTAAAGGCGCGGAGAGCATGTTGTATTTTTAAGCCCAACTGCCCCAACACATCATCAGGGATATCCATTGGGTTTTGGGTAACGAAGTACAAACCTACCCCCTTGGAACGGATGAGCTTGACAATGGCCTCAATTTGATCCAGCAATGCATCAGAAGCCTCATCAAAGACCAAATGCGCCTCATCAATAAAAATGACCAATTTGGGAGCTTCCAGATCGCCTTCCTCGGGCAGGGTCGAATAAACCTCTGCCAACATTTGCAGCATGAAAGTGGAAAACAACTTAGGCTTATCTTGTATATCGGTCAAACGAATGATGGAAATCACGCCTCGACCATCGTCAGAAAGTCGACAAAGATCGTCAATATCAAAAGAACGCTCCCCAAAAAAGCGATCGGCTCCCTGCTGTTCCAGCTCCACTATTTTGCGCATAATCGCGCCAGTTGAGGCCGAAGAGATTCGTCCGTACTCCTTTTCAAAGTCTTCCTTCCCCTCACCAGTTGCCCATTGTAGGGTCTTTTTTAAATCCTTCAGATCGAGCAAAGGCAGGTGATTATCATCGCAATATTTAAAGATGACTGCTAAAATGCCTGACTGCGTATCATTGAGATCAAGGATTTTAGAAAAAAGAACAGGTCCAAATTCCGTCACAGTCGCTCGCAATCTCAAGCCTTTTTCATCAGATAGACTCAAAAACTCCACAGGGCTCCCTGATGCTTCAAATGGAATACCGATTTTTTCATGTCGCTCATCAATCTTAGGATGCCCATCGCTAGCTACAGCAACACCACTCAAATCCCCTTTGATATCCATCAATAAGACGGGGACGGAACGAGCTGATAATTGTTCGGCAATGATCTGTAGGGTTTTGGTCTTCCCAGTTCCCGTTGCACCAGCAATTAGGCCGTGGCGATTCATCATTTTAAGCGGGATTCTGACGGGTGCTTCTTTGATCACTTCTCCTTCGAGCATAGCGGCACCCAGTTGGATGAATAAACCTTTAAAAGAATACCCTTCGCTAATTTCTTGCGTAAATTGAGCACTTTTTGACATGATGCTATTTCACTTTTTGTGTGTTTTGAAAAAGGCTGGTGGTGCAAATATAGAGCAATTAAGCTAATTCAACTATCGCTTTGTGTTCCAATTCTCTACCCTCTTTTGAAAACGCTTTTGGTTAAATGGCCAAAGTGCTGCATCGAAATTGGCCTCCAAATCAGCTTCCTCGCTCTCTTCCAATAGCTCTGAGAAGAAATCTATACCAGTTATGCGTTCTACTT
>JBCBDH010000830.1:0-2622 GCA_038529855.1 Bacteroidota bacterium
GTCCAGCAAAATAGCAATCTTTTGCTGGGAAGGATGCCTCAAGATGCCATCTTGTATGTGGGCCCCTCTAAGCTGCAATTGTACCGTATTGGGAGGATATTGGCAAATTAAGATAATCGGAAAACGAGTGTGCGCAGCAATTCCTTTAGAAAGCGCATCTAAAGCGGGTTGTCTTGCTATGTGTGACGAGGAAAAGTTTTGTTGATAGCCATAACTATAAACCTCTGACTCAGGTTTGGCGTACATTTCCAAATTTTTGAATAATGACTTTTGATTAATGCTTGTTGATTGTTTATACGGAAGTTTTAAGGGAAGGTTGCTTTTGTTGAATTTTGTTCTTATACAAGAGTTTTTAAAAGCACAAGCTTTAGCTAACCCATTAAGGCTTACAGCTATATGATCTGTTAAAATTATTTTAAATTAGCGGCAATAAAACAATGTTGCACATAGTTAGTGCAGTTAATTGTTGTATCTTTTTGAAAACACCAATTGATAATACCTATGTATTTAAAGCAGTGCGTCCTATCTATTTTTATTTGCTTTGTCTTTTCTTCCATCTCCGCTCAACAAACCACCGTTTTTACCGAAGCCAACATTTTCTATAAGAAAGGGATGGAATACTATGAGGATGGTTTGTTCGCCTTGGCCAAAAAATCCTTTGAACAAGCCGTTTTACAACTCCAACCCGTCAATGAACCCGAGGCGAGGCTGCTAACGACGAAAGCGGAGTTGTTTGTCGCCAAATGCGCCGTTCGAATGAATCTGCCAGAGGGCGAACGGATGATTTTGGATTTCGCTCGTGCCAATAAGCCCGATCCCATCGCCAATAAGGCGGTTATCGAAATGGCCAATTATTATTATAATGCCAAGAAATACGATAAGGCCGTACAGCTTTTTGCACAAATTGACGCCAGCGAACTAAGCAAAGAAGAACGCTCTGAAGTAAAATTCAAACAGGGCTATGCGCTGTTTGTCCGCAAAAAATTCAAACAAGCCAGGGGTGCCTTTAATCTAGTCAAAGACCAGGAAAACCAATACTACTACCCTACAAACTACTATTTGGGGCTTTGTGCTTTCTTTGAAAATGACTACAGTGCAGCCATAAAGAGCTTCAAAAGAGCAGAGCGCTCCAAAAAATACAAACCACATATTCCCTACTATATTGCGCAAATCTACTTCGCCCAAGGCGAATACGAAAAGGTCATCGACTATGCCAAACCCAAGCTCAAAGACAAAAGCCTAAGGAAAAGACCAGAGATCAGCCAATTGATCGGACAAGCCTATTTTGAAGGGGGCAATTATCGACAAGCCCTTCCCTATTTGGAAGAATATGCCAAACGATCCAGTCGATTGAGAAAAGAGGATTTTTACCAATTGGGCTTTGTACAACACAAATCCAAGAAATACAAAAGCGCTGCTCAAAACTTTGAACAACTCAGCAAGATCAACAGCAAAATGGGCCAAAATGCCATGTATTTACTTGGCGATTGTCAACTTCGACTGGGCAGTAAGACCAAAGCGCGAAATGCCTTTAAAGCCGCCAGTAAGCTCAATTTTGACCGAAGTATTAAAGAAGAGTCGCTATACAATTACGCCAAACTATCCTACGAACTCAACTACGACAGAGAAGCCGTCGCTGCCCTACAAGAAATCCCCCCAACTTCCAAATACTACGCAGAGTCGCAAACCATCATGAGTGCCATTTTCCTCAATACCAGAGATTATGAAAAGGCGATGGAAATCATCGACAAACTGCCCAATAAAACACCTCAGCTCAAGGAGACCTACCAAAAAGTAGCCTTCTACCGCGGTTTGCAATTGTACAAAGCAGGAAGTAATGATGAGGCCATCCAACTCTTTAATAAGTCCCTCTCCATCCCCGTCGATAGCAGAACCAAAGCATTGGCGATCTATTGGAAAGGGGATATTGCCCATCAGCAAAGAGACTATGGCAGCAGTGCCAGCGAAATGAATAAGTTTATTTCCCTTGCCAAAACCCTCAGCCGACTTCCAGATGAATCTTCTGTCCACACGGCCAATTATACTCAAGGCTATAACTACCTCAAGCAAAAGAATTATGCCAGTGCCTTGGGCTATTTCCAAGAAACAGTTGCAGGGATCAAGAAAAACACCATGTACATCAGTAATCCATATGTCCGCGAGGATGTACTAGGTGATGCCACACTGCGCGCAGGAGATTGTTTGTTTAAGAGAAATCGCTATGGTGAGGCCATCCGCTTTTACGACGATGCCATCAACAACCAGTACAATGGCTATGTTTATGCCCTATATCAAAAAGCCATCATTGAGGGACTACAAAATAATACAACCGAAAAGATCATCGCCTTGGAGAGCATCGTAGACGATTATCCCAATTCCGAGTATGCGGATAATGCCTTATTACAATTGGGCATCACCTATCAGGAGATTGGCAAATTTGATCAGGCTTCCCGTCCACTAAAGCGATTGGTGGATCAGTACAAAGGCAGGTCTGAATTGTACAATCAAGCCCTACTTAAACTGGGATTGATCAGTTATAATCAGGGCAATTTGCAAAATGCCATCAATTACTACAAACAGATATTCAACAACAACCCAGAAGCCAGAGAAGCCCAGGCTGCC
>JBCBDH010000831.1:0-2621 GCA_038529855.1 Bacteroidota bacterium
GGTTCCATTTGAGGGTTCTACAAGAGCAAGACTTGAGAAGTCATTAGAAACAATATCTAAGATAACTGTACGGAAGGCATAAGCGGTACAGAATACATTCCCACGATTTTGTACCGCTTATGCCTTCCCCAGTTTCTACAATGGTAGCTGGATCAAAGGAAGGACTGGTCGCAATGTCGATGATATAAGTCAAAGCATTATCTGATCCTACCCAGCTAAATTCTGGAACTTCAGGCGCACCATTGGTTCCATTTGAGGGTTCTACAAGAGCAAGACTTGAGAAGTCATTAGAAACAATATCTAAGATAACTGTACGGAAGGAAGTATCTGCACTTGGTGCTACTGCCATAATCTCTACCTCAAAAATTCCCGTTACATCAACCTCCTCCGTATTGATGATCAGCATCGCATCATCCGAAGGGGTAATTGGATTGGTGCTAAACTCCGCCATTGCTCCGTCAGGTAGTCCATCAACGGACAGCGTAATCAGACTATCATAACCAAGAACAGAACCTGAGCTCAGGCTAATGTTGATTTCTTCTGGCAAACAAATATCTTGAATATAAGGCAATGCCTCAAAAGTATAACCAGGCGTAGTAGCTGGGATGATCTCAAAATTGGCGCTGTTGATGTCAAAGAAAATATTATTGGCGGCCTCTACGCGAACGCGGGCAAAAGTAGTCTCTACATCAGGAACCGTGATAAACTGTGAACCATCATTGGGGGCATTTGCCGCTAGTACAAAGGGGAAGGATTGTCCACCATCTGTAGAAAGCAGGATATTAACTTCTTTACAGTTGACCAGGCTGTTGTCTGTACTGGCAACATTCCAGGTTACTTCTGTATAATCTCCCGCTTCCCAAGTCACTGGATCGAGGTCTGGATGACTGACGCGGAAAGGCCCGGCCGTCTCTGTCGCCTCAAAATCTACTTCTCTAAAGACATTACCACCCACTTCCTCATTATTGTCTCTGACCGTACAGCGGAAAGTCATTCTACGAGAAATCTTGGGCAGTACCTCAAAGTCTGTACTGGTATTGGTCAATATATTTTGAAGACGAGGGAAGAAACGCTTGGGAGAAGAAGTGGGGGGGAAAGAACGGAAACTAGGCGCATTGGCAAAAGGGGTTCCAATAGGGCTAGTTGGTCCCAGATTATATTGCTCCCAGCAATAAGTCAGGTCATCCCCGTCCATATCCGTTGCTGGCGCTTCCAATTCAAAATAAGTATTGACTGGAATATAGAAACCATCCGTGTAGGGCCAATCGAATTCTGGGTAGGTGTTGACTGGCGTAATGAAATCATTACAAGTCCCTGCACTTTCCACAAAATTGGTCATCTCTGTCAAAGAACCAACGTGGAAATATTCATCTGAATTAAACTGGATATTTTGATTGCCACAAGCACCTGCGTAAGACATAATGGTCGTTCCACTACCAGGTTCAAAAGCTGAACCAGAGGCCAATTGTCCCTCATTACCTGGGCAGTTACTCCAAGTGTGTCCTGCCGAAAACTGATGACCTACCTCATGGGCCATAATGTTGGCCACTGCACCCGTAACATTGGCGGAGAAGTTACAAGTTACCCCTCTACCTTTTCCATTGGTACAAGTCGCTCCAGAAACAACCCCACCTACATCTGAACAAGGTCCAGTAAAGATGTGGCCAATGTCGTAATTCTCCAAGCCAACGACTCCATCGAGAAATGCCTGGTTTTGGCCGAGCAGTTCTCTCCCCATATTAGCCATATTGAAGGGATCAGTGGCTGCATTGGTAAAGATTAACTCATCATTATCTTCAATCAATTGAAAACGGATGGCCATTTCTGATTCAAAGATCAGATTTAGGCGATTCATTCCTGCGTCAAAAGCGGACATTACGCCAGCTACTGTGTTGCCATGCCAATTGGCAAATTCGCCCGTACAGGCCAAGGCCATATCATAGACGCGAAAAATGACGGCATCCCCCGTGCGATTGTTGGCTGGGCTAGAAGCCAGGGCACTAGGGCTAGGACCAAAGTAATCATTATCGTCGATTACGGTATTTCCTACTCCACAACGGAAGCTGTGTTCCAAATCGCTATCATTGCTGTAGTAGCTCATGTAATAAGCGCTAGGCTCGTCGTAAAGGTGATCGATCGCAACAGTACCAGATGGCGTCCGAATAGCTCCGTGGAAGCCACGATAAGTCAAGCCAAAGCGAGTCACCCATTCGGGATGATCCAAGCTGGTTCCGCGATAGGAGCGGATCTTTGGAAACTTCATGGATAACTTGGTAGGCAACAAAGGAGACTCGACGACTTCAAAACGCTCCAGGCTACCGTCGGGCATAGGAAGCGCGACGATAATGCCATGCTGAGCAGCCTCAGGTGAAAATTCTAGTGGTGCTTCTAATGCCAATTGGCGAAGCTGCTGTTCGTTAAGCTCAACGGTAGTAAACTGCGAGGGTAACTGTCGGTCGGCTGGAGCATTGATTGCCGAAGGACTCACCTTCCAGTAGGTATACTGTTGGGCTTAACGAACAGCAGCTTCGCCAATTGGCATTAGAAGCTGCTGTTCGTTAAGCTCAACGGTAGTAAACTGCGAGGGTAACTGTCGGTCGGCTGGAGCATTGATTGCCGAA
>JBCBDH010000832.1:0-2598 GCA_038529855.1 Bacteroidota bacterium
ATTGCTTTGAAGCTATTTTGGTAAATTTCTGTGGCCTTTTTAAATTGCTCTTGTCCTTTCTCCCAAGAGTATTTTTTAAACCATCCTTGGTAAAAATC
The DNA here is from genome assembly GCA_038529855.1 of Bacteroidota bacterium. Classification (GTDB taxonomy): domain Bacteria; phylum Bacteroidota; class Bacteroidia; order Chitinophagales; family Saprospiraceae; genus JBCBDH01. The sequence goes on from JBCBDH010000832.1 coordinate 99, forward strand.
GAAGGTCTTATTGTAGATGTCCGCCTGTGTATCCATAAACTTAGAGAAGGCAGTTTGCATACTCTTCATGGCTTCTTCAGGGGTTTCTGCTTTGGCCATGGCTTCGACATATTCTTTGCCCTGTGCTAGGTAGGTTGCGGCAGTATCTTTGGCGAAATCTCCAATGGATTGATCCGTTTCTACCAATTCCATTAGCTGGTGGGTATTGTCATTAAGGGTTTCCGCTAATTTGTTTTGGTTGCTGACGAAGGTGTCAAAAATTTCCTTTGTATTTTTCATAATTAGATAAGTTTGTGCAAGCCATTTGGAGGGGAGTAGGGAATCCGCTTATTCCGTAAGCCTGCTATATTTTAAAATGATTTTTGATGTTTAAATCATCTTGTTTGTTGATTGATGATATAAAGTTAAATGGAGGAAAATTGGGATGCCTTGCTCTTGAAAAGGCCATAGGGGTTGACTTGTGGGAAAATGACTGTTGTGTTTTAAATAAAGTACTAATAATCAGCAAATTAAGTGCTGTTTTATTACCCTTGACCCATTTTTCGACAATTGCAAGAATCATCCCTTTTTCCACCTTAATTCATTCTTTCAATAATCATGGAAGATGCGCCACCACCACCATTGCAGATAGCGGCCAAACCAATGCTGGCATCGTGGCGTTGCAGTACATTATTCAGTGTGGTGACAATGCGGGCACCTGAAGCTCCCAGAGGATGTCCAAGGGATACCGCGCCACCAAAGACATTTACTTTTTCAGGATTGATATCCATCACCTTGTTAAAGGCCAATGTGACGACGGAGAAGGCTTCATTGACTTCAAAGAAATCAACATCTGATAATTGCATTCCCGCTCGCTTCAAAGCTAGCGGAGCGGCAACCGTAGGAGCGGTGGTAAACCATTCGGGTTCGTGAGCGGCATCGGCAAAGGAGAGAATTTTGGCCATTGGCTTTAGCCCCAATTCCTGCATTTTTCGCTCACTGATGAGGACAAGTGCAGAGGCGCCGTCATTAATAGTAGAAGCATTGGCTGCTGTTACGGTGCCTTCTTTGGAAAATACTGGACGGAGATTGGGAATTTTTTCAAAACGCACATTGCGAAACTCTTCATCCTCTTGAATGATCTTGGGGTCTCCCTTTCGCTGAGGAACCGAAACGGGCACAATCTCCTGACCAAAGTGGCCATGCTCTGTAGCCGCTTCTGCTCGCTTATAAGAGCTGATGGCAAATGCATCCTGCTCCTCTCGACTGATGTCGTATTTCTTAGCGGTCTTATCCGCACAAACACCCATCGCGATCTCCTGATAGGCATCAGTTAGCCCATCTTTGGCCAATCCATCTACTAGTTTCCCATCACCATATTTGTGTCCCCAGCGAGCTTTGGGGATGTAATAAGGGATCTGAGACATATTTTCCATCCCGCCAGCCACGATAATATCAGCCTGTCCCAGCATGATGGCTTGTGCACCAAACATAATGGCTTTGGCTCCTGAAGAGCAGACCTTATTGACGGTTGTACATGGAACCGTGTTGTTGAGACCAGCATAGATAGCGGCTTGTCGGGCAGGGGCTTGACCGAGGTTGGCCGAGCAAACATTTCCCATAAATACTTCTTCTATGGCATCAGGGGCAACCCTCGCTTTCTCAATGGCTCCTTTTATGGCTTCTGCTCCTAATTGGACAGCAGAAATGCTGGAAAAAACGCCTCCAAAACTCCCGAGCGGGGTGCGCATGGCGGATAGGATATATACATTTTGCATGGATCGAACATTTAAATAAGCGGAAATAAATAGTTATTTATATATTTAGATGTAAAAGTAAGGAGCATTTTTGACCCCTGCCAGCGAAAAAATGGGTCAAGGTAAACTTGTTTTGAGTGTTAGATGCTGATTAACAAGGACTTGTGATTTATTTTTGGATCACTAGTAGGCAGAGTCAACCCCTATAGCTCAGGTTTAAACTTGAACTGGACTTTAGCAAAAATTACATTTGTATAAATTCCTATTATCAAACCTGCCATTGCGGATCTCACGCTTTGCAAAATTAAACTAGCTAAGATGAATAGATTACAAAATAAAGTTGCCGTCATTACGGGCGGAGCTCGAGGTATTGGAAAGGCTACGGCCAAAAAATTCATGGGGGAAGGAGCTACTGTCGCTATATGGGATATCAATGAGAATTTAGGAAAGGCGACTGCCGCTGAATTAGAAAAAGAAGGCACGGGCCAAGTTCGCTTTTACAAAGTCAATACCTCTAGCCTTGCTGCTGTAAGTGCGGCTGCTGCTCAGGTGATGGAAGATTTTGGCAGCATTGATATTTTGATCAATAATGCGGGAATCACGCGCGATGCTTCTTTGAAAAAGATGACGGGTGAGCAGTGGCAGCAGGTTATTGATGTCAATCTAACGGGGGTATTTAATTGTACCAAAGCCATCTACCCCTATATGGTAGAGCGGGAAGATGGGCGCATCATCAATGCCGCTTCCGTTGTGGCGCATAATGG
>JBCBDH010000833.1:0-2597 GCA_038529855.1 Bacteroidota bacterium
GTCACTTGGAATGATGAGGAGATGGGTAGTATTCGCATCCTTGATCTACAAAGCGGGCAAAGTCGAAAGATCACCACTAAAAAAGCCATTTACCGAACGCCCTCCTTCTCGCCTGACGGCTCGAAGATCGTTTATCGAAAGGAAGGAGGCAATAGTCATCAAGGCTACACGCATAGCAAAAAGCCAGGTATTTATGTCATAGATAAAACAGGTTCTGATCCTCAATTGATTCATCCAAGAGGCGAATATCCAAGTTTCTCAGTTGATGGTCAGCGCATTTTTTATCAAACGGGGGGTTATCTCTTTGGGAGTTTGACCAAGTCTTTTAAAAGCAAGGATCTCAATGGGCAGGACGAGCGAGATATCTTCACGACTAAATATGCTAATCGCTTTGTGGTAAGTCCTGATAACAAATGGGTGGCCTTTAGCGAGTTGTTTAAAGTATACATTGCTCCTATGCCCAAAACGGGTAAGCCTGTGGGTTTGTCTGCTGATACGAAGGCAGTTCCTGTGGCGCAGGTAGCCAGGGATGCGGGCATTAATTTACATTGGTCGGCCAATAGTGATCGGGTGTATTGGACTTTGGGAGAAGAATATTTTAGTGCGGATTTGACCGACCGCTTTGCCTTCTTACAGGGGGCGCCCGATAGTCTACCGCCTATTGACACCATTGGTTTATCAATTAACTTAAAACTAAAAAGCGATCAACCTGAGGGGATAATTGCCCTGACGAATGCACGGATTATTACGATGGAGGGCGACCAGGTATTTGAAAATGGGACCCTTATTGTGGAGGGAAATATCATTCAATCCATAGGGCCAGCCAATGTCATCAAAATACCGAATAAGGCAAAAGTGATTAATTGTACTGGTAAGACGATTATGCCAGGAATTGTAGATGTACATGCTCATTTAGGTGCTTTCCGATTTGGTTTGAGTCCGCAAAAGCACTGGCAGTATTATGCAAATTTGGCTTATGGCGTAACGACCACACACGATCCTTCTTCGAATACCGAAATGACCTTTTCGCAGTCGGAAATGGTCAAAGCTGGGCATATGGTGGGCCCTAGAATTTATTCGACGGGAACCATTCTCTACGGCGCAGATGGGGATTTTAAGGCCGTGATCAACAGTTTGGATGATGCGCGTTCGGCGATTCGTCGCACCAAGGCTTTTGGGGCCTTTTCTGTGAAAAGTTATAATCAACCTAGAAGGGATCAAAGACAGCAGGTGATGCAAGCAGCCAGGGAATTGGGGATTATGGTATATCCCGAGGGGGGATCTTTCTTTTACCACAATATGTCAATGGTAGCGGATGGGCATACGGGAGTAGAGCATAACATTCCAGTGGCTCCTTTGTACGATGATGTCATTCGTTTTTGGTCGGCCACAAAAACGGGGAACACCCCTACCCTAATTGTCAACTACGGTGGTGTAAACGGAGAATATTACTGGTATCAAAAGACCAATGTATGGGAAAAAGAGCGACAATTGAGCTTTATGCCCAGAGCCATCTTGGACTCCAGGGCCAGACATCGGACGATGATTCCAGATGAGGAGTATGAAAACGGGCATATCCTGGTTTCGCGCTCTTGTAAGAAATTACAAGATTCTGGGGTCAATATTAATTTGGGCTCACATGGTCAGCTCAATGGTTTGGGAGCGCACTGGGAATTGTGGATGATGGCACAGGGAGGTATGAGTAATATGCAGGCTCTGCGGGTAGCGACCATTAATGGTGCGGAGTATTTGGGAATGGATCAGGAGATTGGTTCGCTAAAAGCGGGTAAGTTGGCTGATTTGATTGTATTGGATAAAAACCCACTGGAAGATATTCAGCACTCTGAGTTAGTAAGCTACACCATGATCAATGGGCGGCTGTATGATGCAGCTACGATGAATGAAATTGGAAATTACGATAAAGAGCGGACGCGTTTTTATTGGGAATTAGAAGGAAGCGGAAATGCGTATCCATTTTATCAGGAGACCAATAGTTTCATGGCGCCGAGGTGTCATTGTGGTTTGTAGGGTTTGAAGTTTTAAATCACGGCGCTAATGAGTAAAATATTTTTTCACTTATATTATTGACATAAGCATCTGATATCCATGTTTTTATAAATAATAAAATAAAAAACACTAAAAAAAGGGTAGCTATTTTTATGGAATTTGAAACTTTCTGCGTCCTATTAAGGAAAAGATCTTTTTGCAGCAGTGATCGATTAACATCAAAGTTGCGACATTAGTCCATTTATTGAATCCATTTGTTCGAGCTAGTCGAGCCAAGGGGTAGATAGTCGGGTGTCTATTGGGGATTTGAGTGGTGGCGGTCGGCGGCGGTGGCTTGGGTTGGGTCCCTCCCAAAATGCCCTAATTATAAATATGTCTAAAATATATAAAATATTAATCATTATAATATTTCTTTCGTATGTCCATCAGTAGTAATTATTTGAGTAGTGCCAGAAAGCAGTTTGAATATTACGAAATGCTTGGTCGCCGAACATTTGAACAATTGAGTGAGGAGGAATTATTTTGGCGGTATAATCCAGAGAGTAGTTCCATTGCGGTCATTGTCAACCACTTGCATGGAAATATGAAAT
>JBCBDH010000834.1:0-2595 GCA_038529855.1 Bacteroidota bacterium
GAGGCAGCTGCACCATCTGTACCAGCGGTATGGTCATCTTGTCCTGTACCAAAGGATTCCGCACCTGTATCAGCAGAAACGAGTTTTACCAGTATTCCACTGACAGATACAACAGGGACGGAATCCTTTGGTACAGGACAAGATGACCATACCGCTGGTACAGATGGTGCAGCTGCCTCTGACAGCGACTATGGTGATGGCTTGGCTTTGCTACAGCAAGATATTGTCAATATCGTAGTGCTGGCTGGTCAGGATGTTTCCAATTCAGGAATGGTCACCCAGCTAATGGGACATCTAAATTTTACCACTGAAAACAAACGCGAACGTATCGGCCTGATTGGTAGCAATGGCACAGAAACAGCCGCTGCCATTGCTGGTCATAATCTCAATAGCGACCGATTGATTTTTGTTGGCCCTGGTATTTCGCTTTCTCCACAAACCAGCCTAAGTGGTGCCTATACCGCAGCTGCGGTAGCTGGTATGATTTCTTCCCTCCCCGTACAAAGTAGTCCTACCAACAAAGTGCTCAATATTCCTGCCCTGTCCACGGAATTTACCTCTTCTCAGCTAGAGCGATTGGTACAGGGACGAGTACTGGCGATTGAAAAACGCGAAGGCTTCCGAGTGGTCAAAGGAATTACCACCTCTACCAATTCTGCCTGGCATCAAATCACCACACGGCGCATTGTTGACTACGCCATCTACGGCGTGCGTTCTTCCTGTAACCCCTACATTGGAAAACTCAATAATGAGCGTGTAAGGGGCGCAATGAAAGCAACCCTGGATGCCTTTTTGACCCGAATGGTAGAGAACGAATCTTTGATCAGTTATGAATTAGAGGTCAGTGCGACAAGGGCACAGCAGATTGCTGGAGAGGCGATTGTCACCATGACCGTTCGGCCGACCTTTAGTATCGACTTTGTCAAAGTAACGATGTATCTCGGCTAATTTTTATTCAACCAACAATTGTATTAATCATGCCAAATGTTAATGTTTTTAGAGGCTCTGATGCTACCCTCGTGTTGGCGGTAGATGACAATGCGACCGTAGAAGGTGGCCTGGCAGATGCCCTCATTAGCGAATACGAATTTTCTAATGTGGTGGGTCGACTCACCAATGTCAAGGTAAGTGTCCAAAACGAGCTTCGACCCTATCACGAAATCGGTAAGCGCTTTGCCACTGAATTGCGTCCAGGGAATATCAATGTTTCTGGTACCGCTGAACGGGCCCACATCAATGGGGCCTTACTTCGTCTCTTACTGGGCAATGGCTCGCAATCGCCACCCCCCAACGAAGCGATCCCCCAACCTGCTTTTAATATGGTCATCAGTTTGAGGAATCCAGCTTTACCTGACAATTTTGCCAAGGTGGTTGTCTTTGGCGTTAAGTTCGAAAGTTGGAGTTTTCATTTGCCAGAAGATGATTTTGTGATGGAATCGGTTGCCTTCAAAGCCATTCGCGTAAGCAGCGAGGAGGCGGGCTAAATCCCAATTGATTTGATATGAACCAATTAAAAATTTCCGCAGAAGAACTTTTGGCAGGCGCAAGTATGAGCTTTGAACTCATTATCCCGCCAGAGGTCTTATACCCTGCAAGCTCCCCCAAAAAGGCCACTGCTGATCAAGAGGAGGTAAGCGTTGAAATCAAACCTATCACGGTAGGTGATTTTCAACTCATCACGAAAGCCGCCAAAAGCGACCCTGGGCTGATTCCCCTGCTCATGGTCAAGGAAGCCTTGGTCGCCCCCAAAATGGGCATTGATCAAATACGAAGAATGCACATGGGGCTACTCCGATTTTTAGTGGAAAATATTCGGGAGATTAGCGGGCTATCGGAAAAAAAAAGCCCTTAGCTCAACAGCCAATCGGCCCAATGGCTAAAGCCGCCTATGTACTCGCTCGCCATTTTGGTTGGACACCTGATATTCTACAAAAGATGACGATGGCCCAAATCAATTTTTATATGGAAATGCTTCGCGAAGAAAGAACAACTCTCGAAGAGCAGCCATTACATTGATCGCAATCTAAATGACTTATGCATCCAAGTGATTTGCAGCAATATGGACAAAACCTCCTAAAGGAGTACCAATCCTGGCTCATCGACCAAACCCTAGAGGTGGATCGCCACGATTGGAAACCAGCCATAGCCTTATTGGAAGAATTACCTGATGACCTGCAGTTTTTGCACAACCTCGCCTACCAATGGCAAGATATTGCTTTGGACTTGGCCGTTCATTGGCCCAGTCAGGAAAAATCTTCCAAGCTATTAGATAATAGGTCGAAACAAATGGGTAGAACTTCCTCTGAGCGTTTAGAGGTCAGATCGCCCCAAGGGCAGCAACCGATTGTTACCAATACTGCTCCTTCAAATTTGGAATCAGAAAAGAATCAAGATACTTTAGAACCTGAACGCTATGATCCAGCAAGATCAAAATCAGCTGATAGGCTGGAAGCCAAAGTCTCTGTCTTTCAAAAGCTTAATTCCTCTGACCGTATGCGCTATGTCTCTAAGCTTGCTGTCGATGACAAACTTGATTTCGTCATGGCCCAGACTTTACTCATGCAACAAATGCACGCCATGCAATCTAATTTCCCT
>JBCBDH010000835.1:0-2590 GCA_038529855.1 Bacteroidota bacterium
TTGATCCGCTGGCCTCTCGTTTTGACTCAGAAAAACTACTCGATATGGCCAATGGATCAAACCATTCCTTGAGCTCTCGCAAGGTATCAATCATGACAAATTTACCTTTGAGCTTACCCTTGTATTTTTGCAATTCTTCCTCCGTAGCGGCATCCAGATAAATCACCTCTCCTTTTATGGGGCCATTGGTCGCTGGACTCCATGCTTTGGGATAGGCAATAATGGGAAAGTAATTGGGTACAAGGGCATGCATCTCAAAATGATCCATTTCCCAACCTCGACCAAAGGGGCCCCATTCCTCTGTATGGACATTTTCCAAACCCCAGTCTTTTAATCGTTGGACAGCCCACTCCGTCGCTTGGTCCAATTGGGGCGAACCAGTGAGTCTTGGGCCATGTACATCACACAACCAACTGGCGATATCCATTACCTGGCTTTGTTCGAGACCGTGTTTTTTGATGACCGTATTTAATTCGCCACTTACTGGCTCTTGAGCGAGTAGCCCGATTGGGCAAAGCAGTAAGATCAATAGTAATTGGGCTATTCTATACATGTTTATCGATTTATAGTATTTGATGATGATGATTTATGCTAAACGTGGACACTATTTTATTCGGAATACCAATGCCTAAACCTATTTTCTATTCCTGCCTATTGATGAAAATGTCCTATATATTAAATGTAGCCTTTTTGCATCACATCCTACCCTAATCCCCATAAATTAACTAGAGAAATGGGCAATGGATAAACAAAAAAGTCAGCCAGAGATATGGCTGACATGACCTGAGAGAAAAAAAATAGTTGAATGAAAGAATAAATACTAATACCTAAACAGTTGGTTAAATAGTCCAATCAATAAGAGTAATGAACTTCGCCGAAGCAGTGCCTTTTGCGCATCACAATCGGTGCCGCTAATGCAGCTTATTTTATTTTACCTTGGGGCAAGCCCCTAAGAATTATTTAGTTTATTAGACAATTTCAGCCATTTATCTTTTTGGGAAGAAAAAGAGATGGTAGGATTTTGCTGAATTTGGTAGGATAAAAATAAGGGAGATGTAGACTATTCGGAAAGGCGTAAGCAGTGCTTGTGTGACGCTCCAAACATTCATATAATAATTATAATTAGTATATAGTAAAAAACGATAACCCTCTGATCATGCAAAACACATTCAGTGACTAACCGCTGAAGATCAGCTACTTATCATTCAACAATTTGCTTTCAAAAAACGAACAATTAACCAAGTACGCTTAGTGCATTTTTGCTCCTCTCTTTTATCGCGATTTGCGTTACAAGAATCGGTACCCATTTAGATCTTCATGCCATCCTCTTCCAACACCTGAGCCAAATAAGCCAATACGTGATTTGCATGTTTTTTCTCAAAACACATAGGGGGCTTAATCTTAATTACATTGTGATAAGGACCATCTGTACTCATCAAAATCCCAAGCCTACGCATTCGATTAGCCAGATAGCGGCATTGCTCAGCAGCGGGTTCTAAGGTAGCGCCATCCTTTACCAATTCAAAACCCAAAAACAACCCATGCCCTCTGACATCTCCAATAATGGGATAATGATCCTGCAATTCCATCAAGCCTTTTTTCAAGTACTGCCCAAGTTCAAGGGCTTTGGCTTGAAGCCCTTCCTCCTGTACAATTTGCAACACTTCCAATCCAATGCTACAGGAAACGGGATTGCCACCAAAAGTATTAAAATACTCCATCCCATTGTGAAAAGCATCAGCAACCGCTCGGGTCGTCACTACCGCTCCCAGCGGATGACCATTCCCAATGGGCTTTCCCAAAGTGACAATATCTGGCACAACTCCCTGAAGCTCAAAAGCCCAAAACTGCTCCCCTACTCGCCCCAGCCCAGTCTGCACCTCATCTGCTATGCAAATCCCCCCAGCCTCACGAACATGACGATAGAGGGTTGACAGATAGCCCAACGGAGGAACTATTTGCCCCCCACAGCTCAAGATACTTTCCCCTAAAAAAGCGGATACAGGACGCTCATTAGAAGCCAAATCCTGAAGAATAGGAATAGCGGCCGCTGCATATTTTGGCCCCGCATCCCCCTCCCCATATTTGTGCGCACCGCGATAGGGATCAGGAATGGGTAATTTATGGATGTAATCAGCCAAGCCCTTTCCCCCAGGCCCATCAAACTTGTAGGAGCTGGCATCCACACAGGCATTGGTATTCCCATGATAACCCACTTCCAATACCAATAAATCTTTTCGCCCAGTATAGGCTTTGGCCATGCGGATCGCCAATTCATTGGCTTCGCTACCAGAATTTACAAAATAGCAGACTGATAAAGGATCTGGTAAAGTAGCCGCTAGGGACTCTGCATAGGCCAATAATTTATCGTGCAAGTATCGCGTATTGGTATTGAGTACTGCGAGTTGCTTTTGAGCAGCAGCGACGACCCTTGGATGTTGATGCCCCACATGGGGAACATTATTGACGTTCAGCATCAACTGATCCATCGTAATGGAGCCAATTTGAGTTACTAACTCTCCTTTAACGATCGCTTGAAGCTGGTTGGACAGATTGCGAGGAACACCATCAGCATAGCCAATACCCACTA
>JBCBDH010000836.1:0-2581 GCA_038529855.1 Bacteroidota bacterium
AATCTTTGCGCAATTGGGATTCGACAAACTGAAAAGGCAGTTGGAGGTATTTGACACTTGGAGATTGGGGCATTTATTTGGGTTTAAGCCTTATTATTGGGTACTTCAGGATATTCAATCCTCAGATGATGTATACTTTTTAGCAATTGTCTAAAGGCACGTTTACAGGATTCCAAATCCTGAAAGGTCAGCGCAGAGGCTTCCAATTGCCCCCGCTCGATCTTTCCATTTACAATTTTTTCCACCAGATTTTCGATGTCTGCTTCACCAGGTTGCTGAAGACTTTTGGTAGCGGCTTCTATAGAGTCAGCTAGCATCAGTATGGTTTCTTCTTTGCTTTTGGGAAGGGGGCCAGGATAGTGAAAGTCTTCTACCTCAAGGGCTTCGCCGTGTTTTTCTACATAGCGACGATAGAAATACTCCGTTCGGGTTGTGCCGTGATGACTTCGGATAAAGTCGATCAGCACTTCTGGTAGTCGCTGCTTTTTGGCCATCGCTACCCCTTGAGTGACATGATCGATGATCTTAATGGCGCTGCTTCTTTCATCCAATTGATCATGTGGATTATGACCGCTTTGGTTTTCGATAAAGTAAAGGGGGTCCATCATTTTCCCAATATCGTGATATAGTGCTGCTACTTTGACCAATAGCGCATCTGCTCCAATAGCGATAGCGGCAGCCTCTGATAAATTGGCGACTTGTAAAGAGTGTTGTAAAGTCCCAGGGGCTTTGAGCGACATTTCTTTGAGCAAGGGGCGATTCATATCCCCCAACTCAGTCAGGGTAATAGGATTGATATAGCCAAAAACACGGCCTAAGAGTGGAATCAATGGATAAGCCAGTAGACAGAGGAATACATTGACAAATAACCACTGATAAATCGACCAGTCGATCCCTTGCAAAGTACCCGTGCGAATTAAGCCAAGGCCAAAATAGCCAATGGCATAGGCCAAAAACAAATAGAGCATCGACAAAAAGAAATTGGACATATCTCTGACAATGCGCTGGCTAATAACCACCACCACTCCCGCCATCATCTGCAAAAAGGTAAATTCATAGCCCTGAGAAGATAAAAAACTAGCGATCAACACAACGACAATATGCGTCAATAAGGCCAGGCGTTCATCATAGAAATTTTGGATGATGATGGTCATAATACAAAAGGGGATCATATAAGCACTCAAAATCAAATTGACCTCGATGACATAAACCAAATAACTGTAGACCACCAACCACATCAGCATAAAGGTCAATTCCTTCATATGCTCAAAAATAGAGGGTCGCTGCGATCGCAAATAGCCAATAAACAGACCGACAATCAGCCCAGTAAGAAGGAAATAGCCCAAATAAAGCCCTCCCGTAACCTGTTGAAGCCCCGCTCGACCATCATAGGCTTTTTTCATAGATTCCAAGCGCTGGTATTTTCCAGGGGTAATCTGCTCTCCTCTGGCAATAATCAGTTCGCCTTCCCTCACCTTGCCGATGGCTTGTGAAAAACGACTAATCGTCTCATTCTTGTACCAATTAGTGAGGCTATCGCTGTATTGGACATTGGCGCTGATCAAAGGTTCGATAATTGGAAGCAGGAATTCGGCTTCCTGAAGCCCGCTATTAAACAAAGAATCAGTAATGTAATTTTTGACGGCCTGCTCGTCCAGTAATTCACCAATAGCTTGGCTTTTCGTGGAGAGCCCTTTTTGAATTTGGATAGTAAACGTCGCCCCTTTATTGCGATGTGTATCTTGTAATTGGATGATTCCCTGTTCGTAAATGTGATCGATCAATCCATTGCCAAATTGGCGATAGCGATCGGGTTTTTGGAGTACATCTACATATTGTCCTTCATTACGGGCCGACAGCAGTTCTTCATTAAAGCGCTCTTGAAAAGCTTGTTTTTGCTGACGAATCAACAACAAATCAAATTGGTAATAAGGGCTAAGATTCTGCTCCGTCGTTCGAACGGCATCCGCCAATTCAGCATCTGTTTTATAGACATCAAAGTCAAATGGAGCGATCAAATCTTCATAGCTCCAAGCTTGTCCAGGTTTGAAAATATAGTTGATTTGCCCCCTATTGGGAAAGAGATAGCTGATGAACATAATGACCAAAAAGACCAAGAGGTATTTGGCAACATCAGGCAAGGTAGACCAATAGGAAGTACTATTCTCACTCATACCCCATAAATATACAGGTTAAATACAGATCGTCCCGACCTCACCTTCAATTTTTAACAGTTCATTTGGACTAAAGCTGACAGCAAGGTCGTTTAAATCACTACAAAATCCTAGCATTATGAGTAAGACAATATTTGATAGAGCCGCCAGACGAAATAGACACAAAGCCCTTTGGTTTACCTTGCTTATTCACGCTGGTCTACTCGGTGGGATATTATTCGCCACCGATGCTGATACGGATTGGAAGCAATACCTACCTGATACCCTACAAGAATGGATGAAGGAAGCCCCAGAACAGCAACCTGAAAAGAAGGTCGATAAGAAGAAAAAAGCTTAGCTATTGGAATAAGCCGTGCAATTCGGCAGAGACCATATTGACCACCTTCCCCAAATCCAGAGGATTTGGG
>JBCBDH010000837.1:0-2578 GCA_038529855.1 Bacteroidota bacterium
CCTTCAAATACGTTGAGGTCATTTTTACGCTCTTTGCTGGTTGGTTGTTTTTTCAAGAAGATCAAAGTTGGCTGGCCTCCGCCATCCTCAGCGGTTTGGTCTACGTAATCATTCGCAAGATCGGAACCAGTGAGAACCCCATCGTTATTGTCAATTACTTTATGTGGATAGCCATGCTGGGGGGTGGCTTTTTTAGTCTCTTTAACTGGGTCAATCCAGTGGGGATCGAGTGGCTCTTGCTGTTGAGTATGGGGCTTTTTGGCTTTGGTGCACAATTGTTTATGACCAAAGGACTACAAATCGCCGCTACCAATTTAGTTACCCCCTTCAAATACGTTGAGGTCATTTTTACGCTCTTTGCTGGTTGGTTGTTTTTTCAAGAAGATCAAAGTTGGCTGGCCCTTTTGGGAATGGGCATCATCATCGCTTCGCTCATCGCCAATGTCTTGGTCGTGGAATACGCCAAATAAAAGCTTCCCAAGGTCCGTTGAGATCGCTAGAATTCCCTTATTTTGGCAGCATCATCTTCAACACTCCATCCTATGCAAATCCAATATCCCGCACTTTTCCAAACCCAAGCCTATATCAATGGGCAATTTGTTGACGCCCTTTCCGCACAAACCTTTCCAGTCTATAATCCCTATGATGGTATGCTGCTGGCAGAGGTAGCTGATTGTGGCGCCAAAGAAACCCAAATGGCCATCGCTGCGGCCAACGAAGCATTTAAGGTTTGGCGAAGCTATACAGGGACAAAAAGAGGGAAAATACTCCGCAATTGGTACCAACTCCAACTAAAATATGTCAACGACCTGGCCCATATTCTTACCCTGGAACAAGGAAAGCCCCTGCTGGAAGCCAAAGGAGAAATTAAATACGGTGCCTCTTTTGTGGAGTGGTTTGCGGAAGAAGCTCGTCGGGTATATGGCGATACCATTCCTGGTCATCAAAGAGATAAACGCATTATCACCATTAAACAGCCAGTGGGTGTAGTCGCAGCTATTACACCCTGGAATTTCCCTAATGCCATGATTACGCGAAAAATTGCACCTGCATTGGCGGCAGGCTGTACCGTAGTAATCAAACCCGCAGAGCTAACCCCTCTGTCGGCTCTAGCTTTGGCGGTACTGGCTGAAGAGGCAGGTATCCCTCCTGGTGTAATTAACATCGTAACGACCAATACGCCAGCTAGTGTTGGTGGCGAACTCACTGCCAACCCCACGGTGCGAAAGCTATCTTTTACGGGTTCTACGGAGGTAGGCAAATTACTACTTCGCCAATGTGCAGATACCGTCAAAAAGGTATCCTTAGAATTGGGTGGTAATGCCCCCTTTATCGTTTTTGACGATGCAGATATTGACGAGGCTGTAGCAGGTGCCATCAGCAGTAAATACCGCAATGCTGGGCAAACCTGTATTTGTAGCAATCGCTTTTTTGTACAGGATGGCGTTTACGAAGAATTCAGCCAAAAATTTACGGAAGCCACTCGTCAGCAGCAATTGGGTAATGGGCTAGAAAAGACGACCCATATTGGTCCTATGATTGAAGAGAAAGCCGTTCAATCAGTAGAAGCTTTGATTGCAGATGCTGTGGATAAAGGGGCTCAGATTCAAACTGGGGGGAAGCGTCCTGCCGCTGCCCCTTCGCTATTCTACGAACCTACCGTACTGACAGAAGCCAAACGCTCTATGGCTATTTTTAACCAAGAGATTTTTGGGCCCATCGCTCCGCTCTTCCGTTTTCAGACAGAAGCAGAAGTCCTCGAACTGGCTAATGATACCAATTATGGACTGGCTGCCTATTTTTATGGCAGAGACTATGCGCGAATTTGGAGAGTCGCTGAAGGATTGGATTTTGGGATGGTAGGGATCAATACGGGTATGATCTCTACGACAGTAGCGCCCTTTGGTGGTGTAAAAGAAAGTGGATTTGGCCGCGAGGGTTCCAAATACGGTATGGACGATTATTTAGAAATCAAATACCTCTGCTGGGGAGGTATCCAATAAAACAGCTAATGACCAATCAAGCAACTATAGAACAATTGGCGCTGCGACTGCGCGAAGCACAAATCCATCGACAACCCTGCGCTCCCATTCGCGAGGTGATTGGGGTGGAAGATATCAAAGCCGCCTATGCCATTCAAGACCTCAACAACCAACTGCGAATAGATGCAGGTGCCCGAGTAGTAGGAAGAAAAATTGGCCTGACCTCTAAGGTGGTCCAGCAACAACTTGGCGTTGATCAGCCTGATTATGGCAGCTTACTCCATGATATGGAAGTGCTCAATGGCGATAGCCTGTCCGTTCAGGAAATCTTACAGCCCAAAGCTGAAGGCGAAATTGCTTTCGTCCTCGGCCAAGACCTCAACTCTGACCAGCTCTCTACTATGGACCTATTGTCTGCCATTGATTATGTGCTAGCCGCTATAGAAATCGTTGGCAGTCGAATTAATAATTGGAACATCAAAATAACGGACACCATCGCTGATAATGCCTCCGCCAGCCATTTTGTCCTTGGCCATCGTCCCCTCCCCTTGAAAGACATTGACTTGATCAACTGCCAAATGAGGATGTATAAAAAT
>JBCBDH010000838.1:0-2572 GCA_038529855.1 Bacteroidota bacterium
GTTTTTTAAGCCAATATGGGTAGAGGCGACTTGGTCTTGCCCCCCTCTTGGCTGTAGTTGATTGGCGACTCGTATGTAGTGTTTGTCAGTGTAGATGTGCACTTTAAGTGGGTTGTCAATCGAAATAATATTGTGTTTGACTGCATTTTCAACCAAAAGCTGTAGCGAAAAGGGGGGTAAACTACTTTTCAACTGCTCCTCATCAATAGCCATTTCTATTTGCAGGTTCTCATCAAAACGCATCTTTTGCAAAAAGATATAGGAGTGGATAAATTCCAGTTCCTGTTCTAGACTAATGATTTGCTGATTGCTCAGTTCGAGTAGCTTTCGATACAATTTGGAAAAATGGCGTGTAAAAGCAATGGCCTTTTCTGGATTGATGCTAATCAGAGAAGAGAGAATATTCATGCTATTGAACAGAAAATGGGGATTGACCTGATTTTTTAGGATCTCGTATTGGGCCAAAATATTTTCCTTGGCCTGTTGTGCATTTTTGAGTTCCAGGGCATTTTTCTCCTCAATCAATACTTTATTTTGTCTGCGTAAATAAATGGCTTCTAGAGCATTGGCAATAACTTGTTTAAGTTCAGGGACATTCCAGGGTTTGGTTAGATAATGTTGAACTTTTCCTTTATTAATCGCATCAATAATGGCCTGTACATCACTATAGCCAGTTAGTACCATTCGAATTGGCTCAGGGAAACGCAGACGCACTTGTTCCAAGAATTCCACCCCAGTCATTTCGGGCATGCGCTGGTCGCTGATGACTAGATCAATCGCCTCTTGCTCCAAAAGGGCTAGACCCTCTTGTCCGCTTTGAGCCGTATGTACCTGGTATTCTCTACGGAAGATGGCGCGGAAAGACAAGAGATTATCCGCTTCGTCATCTACGTATAATATGCTCGCTTTGGTCATCATGAGGCTTTTTTGTGTTGCTGCTGGATGGGGAGGTAGATTAAAAAAACGCTTCCTTCGCCCAATTGACTTTGCACTTCTATCCGCCCACCATGCGCTTGAATAATTCGATGGCTGATGGATAAACCCAAGCCCGTTCCTTTGTCTTTATCCTTGGTGGTAAAGAAGGGCTGGAAGATCTTACTCCTAGTGACTTCATCCATTCCTGGCCCATTGTCTGCTATGCTAATCAGTACCCAATTGCCTTGTTCCTGAGTGCTGATCCTCAACTCGCCCTTATTCCCAATGGCCTGTATCGCATTATTGATGATATTGAGAAAAACCTGGCTGATTTTATTGATCTGACAGGCCACCAATGGCAATTCGCCATAATCGCGATGCAACTGAATATCCTTACTGATCTGATTGTTGAGGATGGTAAGGGCAGAGTCAATGGCCTGATGGATATTGGCTTTTTGAAAAGCATCTTTATTATGACGGGAAAAATGGCGAATGCTATCGACAATGTGGATGGTTCGATCCGCTCCATGTTTGATGCTGTCGATCAACTGTTGGATTTCTGCCCGCAGATAAGGCATATCAATGTGTTCGCTTTGTGCGATGATCTTTTGGATTTGAGCCTCCTGAATGGGTAGGTCTTTGAGCTGAGTGATCATTTGCAAAAGCTCGTCAATCTCCTCAAAATCTTGTTGTAGGGCTTGTGTATTGGAGGCCACAAAATTGATGGGATTATTGATCTCATGGGCAATACCTGCCGTCAATTCGCCAATGGAGGCCAGTTTTTCAGATTGGATCAACTGCTCCAGCATCTCTTCTTTTTCTTCCAGGAGTGTTTGGGTTTTTTGCTGCTGAACCAATAGGTCGCTATAAGCCCGTCGTTTTTGCCATATTGCCCATAGCGTAATCAATGTCAAAAGACTCAGCAGTCCCAGGCCAGCCAATAGCCATCTTCTTTTTCGCAAATCATCCGCATGGCGCTCCTCCAACTGGGCGATGGCCTGTTCTTTTTGCTCCGTTTCGAAACGGGTTTTTAGCTCATTGAGTTCTTTATTGGAAGCTTCATTGACCAAACTATCTTTGATCAGAATATAGGATTGCTGAGCCGCAAAGGCTTTTTCCAACTGCCCAACTTCCGCATAGCTAATGGCGAGGTTTTCATAGGCTTCCTTTTGATTGGTTCGATAATTCATTTCCTGTGCGACTTCCAGGCTTTCCTCCAAAAAATCAATGGCCTTTTGATGATCACCAATATCTTGAGCAAACTGTCCCAAATTTTTCAAAACCATCCCAATCCGCGATTTATCACCCAATTGTCGATATAAGGCCAGCGATTCTTGGCTATAGCGATAAGACAGATCATATTGTTTCATCGCCTTGTAGGTTTCGCCCAGATTGGTGAGGTTAGCCGCCTTAAAAAAAGTCAGGCCCAGGCTATCGCTGAGGTGTAGGGCTTTTTGGAGATAGGTGATTCCCTTCTCATATTTGTCTTCAGAATAGAAAGTGCCAAAGATATTATTGTAAATGCGGACGACACCTTCTTGGTCTCCATGTTTTTCACAATCAGCCAAAACCAAGTGATAATAGTCGCTAGCTCCTACACCAATATTGGTAATGTCTATTATTTTTTAGAAGAATACGACAAGGCCCGCGAATATTA
>JBCBDH010000839.1:0-2569 GCA_038529855.1 Bacteroidota bacterium
GGTATTTACGAGGACGAAGTACTATGCGAGCTAAGAGATTTTTAAAGGTTTTATGTATTTTACCTCGTTGTAATTTCAAAGCAGATGCGGTAAATAAACTTGCTTCTGAGCATATTGATTTTATTCATTCAACCCCTCTTCACTTTGGTGACAATGCTTTTTTGGAAATCATCCCTTTCCACCACCTACTAAAAATGATAGAAGAACAAATCATGCGCAAAGCCGCTTGAAGCTAACCAATAATACCACCCAAAAAAAGAAAAGTGCCTAGAAATTTCCAAGCACTAATAAATAATCAATTGGACCTGGGGTAAGCCCCAAACGCCCTTATGCCTTAGCTCCCTTCCAAGTACAGAGGTAAGCAAGTCTATTGGCAGCTTTATTTGCTGGAACGGGTAGTCCTTCTCCATTGATGATCCACTTTATTCCACCTTTATTATTCAAATAGCGGCTCAAACTCGTTTTGAATATTATTCCGCTGGAATCTGGAGACTAGTTTCCCCATTTTTTCACGACTTTGGCCATCCAGGAAAAAACATATTTACCCTTTTTTGGTAAGCCTCATAATCTGGCCTCTTCTTTCGAGAATAATATTCAGATGGTACCGCCCCCGTCAAATAAACCAAAGACAAATACATAATTCTGGAAACAAATAATAAGCCTAGCGCCAAGGCTAACCAAACCAGCAAAGGCTCTTTGGATTGCAAAGCCAGCCAAGAAGGGATAGCCGCAATGACTAAGGCATTCCAAACCATCCACTCCGCAAAATAATTGGGATGTCTTGAATACTGCCAGAGCCCAATATCACAAACCTTGTTCTTTAAGCCCGCGGCAGACATCTGTCGAATAAATTTCAATTTCTGAGCATCTGCAATGGTTTCCATCAGATAGGCCAGTACCCAAATGATCAGACCAAGCCCCTCAAAAATAGAAAAGTTGGGGTTGGGATTGGAAGCAATGATGAAGGCAGGAATAGCCAGGAAAGAAGCATTCGCCAATCCCTGAGCCAAAGCATCAATTTGCATCGCCAAAGGAATATTGGTTTTACCCGCTCTTTCCCAACGGCGACGCTGGTATTGATACCTGGGAAATTCCTTTTTCAAATATCCCTTCCACCACAGTTGCAATGCCCCTAGCCCCATTCGCAGTCCAATAAATAAATAGATCCCACTTACTATCCTCACCCGCCAGATATAGCCCTCACTAAAAGCCAAAGTGACCAGTCCTATGCCTACCAAACCCCAAGGCCAACCAATATCCACATAAGACAATCGCCCCGTCTTCCAAATGGGCCAGCAGACCACTAGCGCAAATAAGAATAGCTGACTAAAACCATTGATGGCTGCTATCTGGCGAAAAGACGAACTCAACAGTAATAAGAGAAACCCAAGGATAAAAATAAAAAGGGGTTTTAGGTACTTCATACATGAAGATACAAAATGAACAAATTTTATCCCTTGAATTCTCAGAAATCTAAGTCCTACGCTTTGTTGGAAGAGGAGTTCAAAAACATAGATCAGCTGCTCACTGCAGTCTGCAAAGTGTAGACCCTTATTCAGCATATACCAACCAAGGACATTAAGTCAGCACACTGTTAAGAACATTAGAGTAACCATTCAGAACATTAGCCAATTTAAAGTAGTCATTTCCATTCTCCTCCAATTACCTTGTACTACTGTGAAAAGGAGTCAACCAAAAATCCTTCACTTAAAAGAGTAGGTAGGCACAAAACGACCCCCATTCATGAAACATGTATGGTGTGTACTACTTATCCTGTTTTCAGGACTGACAACCACTACAGAAGCACAAAACAAAGATTAAATAGTACGAACTTATGGGCCAAGCTCATTGCTGAATGGAGAGCTTGAAATCATAGAAAGTTCTGAGAATGAGTGCTATTGAGGCAGTAGACCAACTGCCATAGTGACCATGGACCTTGAATGCTTATTCAAGGTCCATTTTTTGTGGATCGTACCTTATATTGTGGATACTTTCCTACATTGCTGTTGACTTGGAGAAGATTTGGGTGGATGTCCCAATAAAATGGGCGGTTGAAAACGTTATTTATGTACAAACGGGAATGGTTAATTCATTTAACCACGGCGAATAACAAGCTACCTATTCGCCCAAAATATTTTAACAAAATGAAAAAAGGATACCTTATTCTTCGCGTTTGTGTCTTATTACTTGCTTTTGTGTATATCGAACTATCTGCCCAAGTGGAGGCAAGTGGTCATGGTTTTAATTATTTTGATCGAGAAGCCATTGCTGAGCAGGGCGATGGGGCAGGCTACTCCTTCTATGCTGCCGTCTGGCCAATTATGCAACAATACCCTGGGCCAGATCATTTCCAATTGGGTTTACCCAGCACCTGGCTGAAACCTTTTTTTGTAGATGATGAGCCAGAAGACTATTACAATACCATTGAAGGGGGCCTGGGCTGGTGGCATGATACGCGATTTGCCACAGAGACCCCAAAGTTTATTATAATAGTCTTCTGGCTCATCATCTACAAAAAAAGGTTTCAGCCAGGTGCTGGGTAAACCCAATTGGAAATGATCTGGCCCAG
>JBCBDH010000840.1:0-2568 GCA_038529855.1 Bacteroidota bacterium
AACACAATTTCCGAATTGGCCTCAACTACCACAGCTTTGGCAATTTATTGATTTACCCCTTTTCCTGAAAACGAGGATCAGCCAGGCCATCATTATAGGAAAAGGGGTAAATCAATAAATTGCCAAAGCTGTGGTAGTTGAGGCCAATTCGGAAATTGTGTTGGGCGCAGAAATTGCGGAGGTTTTGGGTCTCTGGCTCAGAAAAGGGCGCTGGCCCGCGATAGACCTGGGAACCAAAATTCCCAGAAGAACCGCCATTCACCTCTCCCCATTGATAGCTAAAATTTCGATTGAGATCGACACCGTCTTCATTTTGCATAAAAAGGCCATCCTCATTATTATCCCTTTTATTTTTTCGCCAAAGCCCTCCCCCATTGGGATTGGTGGTTTGATTGTAAATATAGCCATCTGGGTTTAGACAGGGGACAAAGTACATCTCTGTCTCATTGATGAGGTAAGAGATTTCAGGGTCTTTGTCGTAATTTTCCAAGACATACCACATGTAAAAAAGCATCTGGGCCAAGCTGTTTGGCTCACGCGCATGGATCAAAGAATTGTAAATCAACTCTGGCTCCTCTTCATCCATATTGGGATTATCTGAAATCCGCACCCAATAAATCGGACGATCCTCATGCGTCAACAAAGTATCATCAATCGCCTCAATAGGAGAAATCAAATCGGGATACAGCTCAACCATTTTTTCGAGATTATCCAACATCTCCTCATAGGTAAAATAACCACCCATCGTTCCCAACTCAAAATTTTCTGGCACCTCAAATTGCGTCCCATACATACACTCCATCTCCCGCATCAGGCTCTCTGGCGTCGCCTTCTGGTTTTGCTCCACATAATGCCGCTGCACATCTTCGATCAAAACCTCATAGGCAAACCCCGCCGCTCGCAGCTGCGACAGCTCCCGCTCCGAAAAATCAGAGGTATAATAATGCTCCATATCTCCTTCGCCATGCTCCACGTCGAGCCCCAGGCGAGCCAATTCCTGCATACTCTGCCCATGCAAATCAATTTGTGCTCTGGAATACTTCATTGGTGCCTGTTGAGCAAAAGCCCAGAGGCTAGCAATGGTCAATAAGAGGGTTAGTAAAGATTTCATAAACTATGGTTTGTATTTTTGTAGTCCGATTTCGTGCTAAAGGGAGCGTGATCAATTGAAAAACGAAATTTTAACACTTTTGCAAGAAACTGATATTCAACACCTTAATCCCAATCCAGTAAAAAAAATCGCGTTTGAGCCCTAATTTTTTATGGAATTTTGATTCTGCTGCGTCCTTTAAGGGAAGATCTTCAATCATTCTGGTTTCTTTTGCGACCTCCACAGGGTGCAAGGACTGGCGGAGCTGTGTCCGCTGGGCAGTGCTAAAGTTGGGGGTCGGCGGCGGTGGCCTGGGTGGGATTCCCACCCACAATGGTGGGCCAATTCAAACAAATAAAAAAAACATATTTTAAAACCTAAAATCAACCTACCCATCTCCTTATCACAAAGATACCACTCCCACCCTCTTAAAACTTTCCCTACTCCGCATTTGTTTTGGTAAAGGCCAGACGAAACCATTTTTTCTCCATACAAAACTCGTTTCGATCCCAACATCCAATCCACCGTGCAATAGGTATAATCGCTCAATAATGTGTATTTTTGCACGAATTTTAAACCCGCTTCTGCTAGAAGCAACAACCAAGTAAAACTCGACTTTATGAAAGAAGTGTATATCGTCTCCGCAGTCAGAACTCCTATGGGGAGCTTTGGCGGTGTATTTGCCAATGTCTCTGCTACCGAATTAGGGGCCACCGCTATCAAGGGTGCCTTAGCAAAAGCCAAGGTGCGAGCCAATCGCGTACAGGAAGTGTATATGGGGAATGTTTGTTCTGCCAATTTGGGCCAGGCGCCCGCTCGCCAAGCCGCTATTGCAGCGGGGATTGGGACCAATGTCCCTTGTACGACCGTTAATAAAGTTTGCTCCTCAGGCTTGAAATCAGTGATGTTTGCCGCACAGAGTATTATGCTAGGACATCAGGACATTATCGTAGCAGGAGGAATGGAGAATATGTCTAGTATCCCCTATTATTTGCCAAAGGCGCGTTGGGGGAGTAAGTATGGGCATGGCCAGATCGTTGACGGACTGCAAAAGGATGGGCTAACGGATGCTTACAACCATAAGGCAATGGGCGTATGCGCGGATAATACGGCGACGAAGTACGATATTTCTCGCGAAGATCAAGATCGCTATGCCATTCAATCTTATCAAAGAGCGGGGGAAGCTACGGAGTCTGGGGCATTTAAAGAAGAGATTGTTCCTGTGGCGGTGCCACAGCGTAAGGGCGACCCTTTGGTGATTTCAGAGGACGAAGAATACAAGCGGGTCAACTTTGACAAGGTCCCTAAATTGCGGCCTGCCTTTTCTAAGGAGGGGACCGTCACTGCGGCTAATGCCTCAACTATTAATGATGGAGCGGCAGCGATGGTTTTGGCTAGTGGTGAAGCGGTTAAGAAATATAAGCTTAAGCCTATTGCTCGCATTATCTCTTTTGCTGATGCGGCGCAGGAGCCAGAGT
>JBCBDH010000841.1:0-2567 GCA_038529855.1 Bacteroidota bacterium
ATGCTCTGTAGAGTTAACAGCTGGTTTGCTTTGTATGGTCTCTATGGCAATATATTCTAGTTTTTTCTTTCGACGCCTGTCTTGTATTTCATTTCTGGCAATACTCCTTAAAATCCCTATTATCGTATCTCCATATTTTCTGCCCCCCTTCCTCAGCCAATCAAAAGTTTTTCTGAAGGCATCCATGCAGATTTCTTCGGGGTCCTCCCAGAGTTTATTAACTCGACCAGAAACATATATCAGCAAAGAAGCATAGTGCATTTTTATTAAACACCCCATGGAGTGTTCTACCTCCCTCTTATCTGGAGAAGTCTCTATAATTAGAATATGTTTTAGTTCTTTACTCATGTAGAGATACCTATTTCTTCTAAAACCGTAGCTATCAAGTAAAAAGTAACTTCCAAAAGAAGATTTTTTTAAAATTAGTTAAAGTGCTGATTGAAAAAGGATGAGGTAGGATACCCTAAACCATACTGGATAAGGTAAGTATCCAATTTGCGTTGGCTTAGGTTCAAGTTAAATCAAAAAAGGAAGGAAGAAATCCTTATAAATAAGGATATTTAAAAATCACTATATAATAGTAGGTCTCTAGGAGTGAAGTCATTCACTCCTAGAGCAGTAGATTGGTTTCATCACCTTTACTCCTCCCCCAAACACTCCACAGGATTCACCCGCGCCGCCCCAAATGCCTGCGAACTCACCGTCAACCAAGAAATCAACAAGACCAAACCTCCCGCGATTACAAAAAACCAAGCACTTAGATCGATGTGATAAGCGAAGCGGGTGAGCCAGGTGTTGACGATAAACCAGGCGATGGGAAGCCCAAGTAGGATGGCAGCAATGACCAAGCGAGTGAAGTCCTTAGTCAGTAGGGTAACGATGTTGAGGACGGAGGCACCCAGGACTTTTCGGATGCCGATTTCCTTTTTCTTGCGGTCGGCTGTGAAGGCGGCGAGGCCGAATAGACCGAGGCAGGAGATGAGGATGGCGAAGCCAGCGAAGTAGCCTGAGAGGGTCGCTACGCGTTGCTCCGCGGCGTATTGCAGGGCGTATTCCTCGTCGAGAAATTCGAATTCGAACGCAAAGCCAGGGTTGAAGGTCTCGTATACTTTTTGGAGCTCAGAGAGGGCTTTAGACTCTTGGCCAGCTTGTAGGCGAGCCATGATGATCCAGGTATTTTCGGGTTTGAGCCAGAAGAAGGCGGGCTTGACGTTTTCGTGGAGGGACTGGAAGTGGAAGTCTTCGACAATGCCAATGATTTCCAGGTCGTATTCCTCCCACAGGCGGATGGTTTGGCCAATGGGATTTTCAAAGCCTAGGACTTTAATAGCGGCTTCGTTGAAGATGATTTTAGTGGAATCGGAGCCGTATTCTCTGGAAAAGGAGCGGCCTTCTTTGATTTTGACATTGAGGGTTTCGATGAGGTCGTAATTGGAACCCATGTTTTCAAAGAGGATACGCGATTCAGGGTCTTTGCCTTCCCATTGCAGACCGCTGGTGTTATTTTGTCGGCCAATCATGCCGTGACCGACGCTGGAAATATTGGCGATGCCAGGTAGCTTTTTGGCTTCAGCGAGGAAGGCATCCATTTTTTCATATATTTTTCCTTCTGTACCAAAGCGGATGAGATTATCTTTTTGGTAACCTAGGTTTTTGGTTTGTACGTATTGGATTTGTTGGTAGACGACAAAGACAGCGACGATGAGGATGATGGACAAGGTGAATTGGAAAACGACCAAGCCCCTGCGAGCCCACAATTCCCCTAGCGAACGTTTGATATTGCCTTTTAGGATATTGACTGTCTCAAAAGAGGAGAGGTAAAAGGCGGGGTAGCTGCCAGCAAATAAGCCCGTGAGAAAGGTGATGCCAATCAGCGCGGCCATGACCGTGGGGGATAGGCTTAGGGTAATTTCCTTGGCGGTAATCAAATTGAATTGTGGCAAAAAGAAATAAACCATATTCAAAGCCAACAACAAGGAGAAAAAAGCAATGAGCATCGACTCGCTGAGGTATTGGGCAATCAAGGCACTGCGATAGACCCCTACCGCTTTTTGACCCCCACTTCCTTGGCGCGTTTGGAGGCGCGAGCCGTTGATAAATTCATAAAATTGATACAGGCAATGAGGAGTATAAATAGGGCTATAACAGAAAATAATCGGACGTATTCTATTCGCCCACCAGTCATTTGTCCATTTTCATAACGACCGTAAAGGTAGGTCTCAGAATAGGGCTTTAAAAAGAGGGTGACATTGGTTTGCTCATTATAGTTTTTGACAAAATCAGCGATCTTTACAGAAACCTCCTCGTGATTGATCCCAGGTTTTAGGGTGGCATAGGTGGCTGGACTATTGCTTTCCCAGCTTTTTAGCCAATCCTTATCCTCTTGAAATTTTTCAAAAGACAATAGCAAATCAAAATCTATCGATGATTTGGCAGGGACATCTTCAAAAACCCCAGCAATCAATCGCTCTGATTCGTGATCGACATCCACCATTTGCCCTAGTGCAGCCCTAGCAGAGCCAAACATCACGATGGCTGTTTCTTCAGAAATGGCTATGTTGTTAGGG
>JBCBDH010000842.1:0-2564 GCA_038529855.1 Bacteroidota bacterium
GAAAAACTCCCCGCCACCAAATTGGAACTCATTTTTTCTTCATCGCTCAGCAGTAGCTGCCCATATTTATTAAACCGCAAAAACAAATTGCTGATTGGTCCAATTTGGTGGCGGGGAGTTTTTCTCTATTTGTCCTGGGGCTCCTACTCTACTTTTTGCTTGCTGATGAAAAAATGCTAAGCATTGCCGTTTATGGTTTTGCGATGATGCTTCCGCTGGGAGTGGTCTTTTCGCCCGCTAAGAATAAAAATACGATGCGTGGTTTGGTCATTGGATTGGCGATAGTTGGCTTTTTATCTATTATTTTGACTTTTAGTAGTGGAGCGCTTTTTAATGGCTTTTCTATTCTATTTATTCTGGGCTTTATCGCCTTTCAGTGGATTACCAATTATTTATTGATTAGGGAAAGCAATTATTAGTGTTATACTATTACAAGATATACAAACCCTTTGGTGTTCTTTCGCAGTTTACCAAAGAAGCTCCTCATCATCAGACATTGGCCGATCTGTTTGATTTTCCACCAGATGTCTATCCCGTTGGGCGCTTGGATAAAGACAGTGAAGGTTTGCTCTTACTGACCAATGACAAAAGCCTCAATCATCAACTGCTCCATCCCCAATTTTCCCACCAGCGTACTTATCTCGTTCAAGTGGAAGGTATCCCTACAACTCAGGCGCTTGAAGCATTAAAGACAGGCGTAACTATTCGCGTACAGAAAAAGCCTTATCTTACCCGCCCCGCCAAAATCAACCTACTCCAAGAAGACCCTCCACTTCCTGAGCGCAATCCGCCCATTCGCTTTCGAAAAAGTATACCCACTTCCTGGATTCGAATGGAGCTGACAGAAGGTAAAAATAGACAAGTACGGCGGATGTGTGCTGCGGTTGGTTTTCCTACCCTGCGGTTGGTTAGGGAACGAATTGGAGCGGTGAATATATGGGGTATGGCGATTGGGGAAGTAAGCACTTTTCAAAAAGCTGATCTAGGACTGAGTCAATAAGGATAACACAATAGGGCCTATCCAGCAAGCGATCTTTTCCAATTGCTGAGAAAAACATCGAGTTTGGATGTTGAAAAGAATGTCCTTATATTCATTTTTTTAACCATACCCCAAACATTATGGAATGTACTTGCTTATTGGAATCAGCCATTAATTCTGGAGACATTAGAACGCTACTAACGGAAGGCTCAACTGATAAAGAGCTGATTATAGACCTTCAGCGAATGCTGTACGAGTTGGGTTTTAAAGAGGAATTGAAATGGGATGAATTTCAAGCAGATGGCGTTTATGGCGAATCAACCAAAGCAGCTGTATTGGCTTTTGCCCAAAAGAATACAATCAGCAGCACTGGAAAATTTGTTACCAAAAAGCTGGGTAAATTAATTATAGAGCGCCATACCTTTCTCCCCAGCATGTACATTTTATGGTCCATCCACAAATCTGATTTTAGGACAAAGCGCTTTGTCTCCAAAGGTACCCGCACGAGTATTACCGCAATCCAGATTTTGCTCAATGAATTGGGTTATGGGGAACAACTGAATTTTGCCAAATTTGGAGCAGATGGCCTTTATGGCAATTTTACTCGAAAGGCCATTATCGCTTTTGCCAAGGACAATGGCATTAGTACGGATGGAGATCTGCTAACTCGCCCTTTGATCAATTTACTTCTCGAAAGTGTCAATAATTTTTACGGTAAGCATTGGAGCGATTTCGCTGAAAATAATTTACCTAGTGAAACGTCTCCTTTGGTGATCTATGAAGGATCCAGGTTTATTGGTAAGGCTTGTCAGGCGGATGTTGAGTTTTTGCCTATGCTGGAAAAGATCAATGTTTACGCTGAGCAAGCGGATGTTTTTATATTTGTCACCAGTTCCTTTCGCACTACGACCAATGTGAACGGCGCCATTGTCAAACCTGCTACTTTTTCCAATCATCTGGCTGGACATGGTATTGATATGAACCTCAAATATGGCAATAATAAATTTGCCAACTCTAAGGTACTGACCAAGTATCCCAATGTCCCTGCCCCCGTCAAACAGTTTCTTAAGTCCATCATTGATGATGATCAACTTCGTTGGGGAGGAGAGTTTAATGATAAAGATCCAGTTCACATTGACGATGGACTCAATCGCAATCGCACGAAGTGGAATAAGCGTTATCAAGCCATGCAAAAAGCAGTGCAGTTGGGGCAGTAGGCTAAGTTAATAGCGACGAGCTGTCTTGTTGCGCTTTATTCAAGGTTGTTGGTTTTTCCAATCCAGTAGGTAGCGAACGGCATAGGAGCGATAAGGTATCCATTGGCTGGCAATGGCTTTGAGCTGTTTTCCCAAGCTGCTGGAATCTGTTGTTTCATAGCATTTGCTCATAACTTGCTTGAGGTGAAAATCACCTGCAGGAAAGATGTCTGGGCGTTTAAGCGTATACAAAAGAATCATATCTATTGTCCAGGGGCCAATACCTTTAATTTGCTTAAGTGTTTTGCGAACGGCCAAGTCATCTTTCCTGCAGGTGATTTTCACCTCAAGCAAGTTATGAGCAAATGCTATGAAACAACAGATTCCAG
>JBCBDH010000843.1:0-2562 GCA_038529855.1 Bacteroidota bacterium
GAATATTGCTTTCTGTGATGATCCATACTTTTTCGGGATAAGTCTGTCCATCATAGCCTTTTTGATCGTATTCGCTTTTATTGGATTGCTTTTTGGTAATAATACCATCTGCTGCTGCGTCTGAATGTCGGAAATAATCAAAGTCATTGGCCGCAGTATTCCACTCGCGCATACTTTCATCCAAGTGAGGATAAATATGATAGCTCATCACATCAAAATAGGCCCCGCCATCCAGTGGATAATCAGTATTGACACTTCCATCTGTTGGGTTATCTGTATTTCTGAGAATGGCATCCAAAAAGCTGGGAAAGCCCAATCCACCAACAGCTATATAAGCTTCTGGATCGATATATTTAATGACTTCATAGGCAATTCGCAACATTCGGACATAGTAAAAAATAGGTGCTTTAAGGGTATAATCGCAAGGCGCAGGATTGTTGAGCCACCAATTGCCTTCCATATCTGCAGGCTTCCAGCCATTACCCGAAAAATCCTGATCTGGTTCATTCCATACTTCCCAAATCTTGACGTAGTCTTTGTACAGACTTACCATCTTATAAAGATAAAGCGCATAATAATTTTCGTCATTCACGGGTGTTCCATTGGCCCCGTCATCCCAAATATCCGTGTAGAGATTTTTGAATACCGCCGTTTGGCTGCCAGGGCAGAATTCGTCCGTGCCGCGATGTTCCTCTGAAGGGTAGCCAATAAAACAAACCACATCTCGAATGCCTAAATCGCGATAATGGGCAAAAGCATCTAGGCGAATATCGTAGCCCCATTGCTCCAAAAACCATTCAAAAAGTGCAGGGCGTAAAGTATTTACCCCCACACCAGGAATACCCTTAGCGGAATTACCTGCGGCAAAATCAGCCAATTCCTCATCTGTCCAAGGGGGATAATAGCCCATATTGCTGCCATAGCCAAAATCGCCTTGGAAAGGGGGAACCTGGTCTTGAGCAGTATAGTTAATTTGTGCATTTAAAAAAGAAAAGATGCCAAACATAAGCCAGCAGAAATAAATGAATCTCATAGTAATAAAGTGGGTTTAACCCATAGCAATTAAGTGACCAGCTATGGGAGGTCATAAAATAGCGGTTTGAACGATGGCCAATAATAGCCAAGTAGAAAGGAAAAATATTAATTGGGGAAAGTGCGGATGTGATAAAAACCTATGAGAAGAGGGTAGGGAAATAGGTATCCTGTTATTTCAGCTACAAATATAAAAAAGTTTTTTACTTATTCTTAAATTTAACATAAGTAAGCTGTGCCCTGTCGGACTGAATCCCCGCCCAAGCGGGTTCAGTCCGACAATTGCGCGTTGCCTCCATCCGCCCAAGCGGGTTCAGTCCGAATTCTATGACTAAAGCAAGAATATTTAAAGAAAAACCTTACGCGTAATTGCGAATTTCTATAGGAGGAGTACCTCTTTGAACTAAGGTAAAAATATTGTGGATAAGCTTATTCCTGACGGCATTGATAACTGTACTTGACCATCTGCGAGAACGCTTGTATTGGCTATGTTCCAATATAAAGTATTTTGGGGCTACGCAATCCATACTAGCGTTTCTCGAGCAGGCGTCTTCATTTTTCAGTCGATAAAAATGAAGCAAAAATCTAGGCGAAATAAACTCGCTCTGCTCAGACAGTATTTCGCCAGGCCGCCCGCCCTTAGGAGGGGTTACGTCAGGAGTAGCCCTACAGGCTACAGCTGAGATTGTTTACCAGCGAGTTTTAAGGTAATTTATATACTTCTTCTATTCACTTAGCGCGATCTGCCCTGTCGGACTGAATCCCCGCCCAAGCGGGTTCAGTCCGACAATTGCGCGTTGCCTCCATCCGTCCAAGCGGGTTCAGTCCGACAATTGTGCGTTGCCTCCATCCGCCCAAGCGGGTTCAGTCCGACAATTGCGGGCTGCATTCATTATATCCTATCATCAAAATACCAAGCTCACAGATGAGTTGAAAAGACAAAACGCAATATGGAGAGCTTTAAACGTGCTCTCCATATCAGGTGGACAAAGTCCCTAGTAAAAATACCCTAGAGGATTCGCAATAGGAATCTTACTCCAATCCCAAATCAGCCCGCTTATCAAGGTCTTCATTACTATTGTGCCGCCAATAGTCCAGCATCAAGCTCTTTTTGCGTTTGGCCTTTGTCGTTAAAGTCCTGGCATTTGGGCCATAGCCACTGCTGTGGCTTTCTTCCCATCCCTGGATTTCATGCGGAAAGCTTTGGCTAAAATGAATGGTTAATTGTCGCTTTAAGGCGGGATAGTTGATTTGGTAGGAAATCCAATCCTTTTCTCCATCTACCAATAAACTGGCTTGTGCCTTATGAGGACGGATATCCGTGTGCCGCAATCTTGAAAAGATGGTGCTTGGGATGATCTCAACATCCCCTTGAGGTAGACTCTCAGGTGCAATGCGTATCCGATTCCAGACTTCATCTTCCAGCAAGACATCGTCTACGACTTCTTCCCGATCGCCTTCTGACTCAAAATAGGAAAGCAATTTGAGCTGGTATTGGTTTTTATCGTGATTGAGTTGGGTAAAAGTATG
>JBCBDH010000844.1:0-2561 GCA_038529855.1 Bacteroidota bacterium
GTCACAAAGGGTTGTGGACGGAAACTACAACTCAACCCTTTGTGACTCCTGAGGAAAATGTCTCTTACACCGTCTTAGTCACCAATCCCGAAACTGGCTGTAGCCTTGAACAGACAACCACTATTCAACTGCTGCAAAGTTGTCCAGAGGCATTGATTGGTGTGCCTAATATTTTCTCGCCCAACAATGATGGGGAGAATGACGATCTGGAACTAAAAATGTCGCCTGCCATACCTAATATTTATTTCTTCCGCATCTACAATCGCTGGGGAGCGACGGTATTCGAGACGACCGATCCCAGCCAAGGCTGGAATGGAGAAATCAATGGACAGCCTGCACCACAAGGGGTTTATCTGTATTTATTAGAGGCACCTTGTGAATTGACGGGTGGTCGCATCCAAAAGCAAGGAGACATTACATTGCTGAGATAATACTTTCGTATACTACTTTGCGGGGTATCTATAAAAGACGCTGGGGATTTTAGGAATCCCAGCGTCTTTTTTAATAGGCCCCAGGCATCCGGCATCATATTTGGGCTAGGCTACAGGTATTGTGAATGTCTATGTTGAAAGCCCTACGGATTATGATAAGAGGATACCTATTACTTTTACCTTTTGCTTTACTCGTTTCTTTTTCTACTCTCCAAGCACAGGTGAGTGCTAATTTTACCGCCAATGTAACCTCTGGTTGTGGTTCGCTGCAGGTATCATTTACCGATCAGTCTTCGTCGACAGCAGGAAGTATCAATTCTTGGTCCTGGAACTTGGGAGGCGTAAATTCCACGAATCAGAACCCTGGTAGAATTTTTGGTAGCCCTGGGCAGTTTACCATTTGCCTTACCGTGACAGATAATGAGAACAACTCAGACACGGAATGCAAGACCAATTACATACAGGTTTATGCCCTACCTCAACCCGCCTTTTCCGTCCAAGACCAAACTGGCTGTGTACCATTTGATGTTCGCTTTTTTGACGAGACCATCCCAGGAGATGCTAATATAACAGAGTGGATATGGGGCTTAGGTGGCTCATCAGGAGTCATCATTAATAATGGTTCTATTCCCATCATCAGTAGTACCTATAATAATCCAGACGATTACACAATCAGCTTGACGGTAACTGATCAAAATGGCTGTATAGGTACCATTACACAAACCGATTTTATTACGGTAGCACCAGATCCTGTCGTAGAGGTGACGGTAGACAATGGTTTTGGCTGTTCCCCTCCTTTTACAGCTAATTTTAGTCATATAGGTTCTACTCAAGGCATGGTTTATTTATGGGACTTTGGCAATGGCAGCACCTTTACTGGAACCAATCCACCCCCTATTACCTATAATCAACCAGGTATCTACACGGTCGAGGTCATTGGAACCAATGTTCAGTCTGGATGTCGAGATACCTTTGTATTGGAAGATGCTGTTCAGGTGGGTAATGAAATTGATTTTACTGTTAACCGACAAGAAGGTTGTGAAGATCTAATCGTCATCTTGTCGGACCAATCTCCAGAACCAGCTGATAGTATCGTTTGGGACATGGGGGATGGAACCCTCTTAGATAATGGTCAACTTAGTCATACCTACACTGATCCTGGCTGTTATACGATAATTTTGACGAGATATATCAATGGTTGTGCAAGTGTTCTTCCGATAGATAATTGTATTCGCGTTTTTGGAGAACCCACTGGTACGATGATGAATGATCGCCCCTTAGGGTGTTCGCTTCCACATCTGGTTAGTTTTACTAGCCAGTCGCCTACGGCAGTGGGCTATTTATGGGATTTTGGTGATGGCTTTACCTCTAGCAATCCGAATCCAGTACACAGCTTCCAAGCCTTTGGTACTTATCCTATTAAGTTGACTTTCACCAGTCCCGAGGGCTGTGAAACGACTATTTCTACCGATACCATCGTCATCCAACCCTTAAATGCTAATATTGCTTTTGATGAGTTTTTGGGCTGTACGCCACTCGATATTACCTTAAATGATCAATCTGCTTCCATCGTCCCGATAAATAGTTGGGAATGGGAGTTGACCAATAATAGTAGTTCTCCGCCATCCATTGTTACGGCTGCGGGGCCTACGCCTTCTTTAACCCTAGTCGATACGGGGGCTTATACTATTCGATTGATTGTATCCAATACTTTAGGTTGTGTGGATACGGGCTATTTTAATAATCGCGTTGGGGTGGGGATGCCACCTGTGGTTGATTTTGATGCCGATCCCCAAATAACCTGTATTTCTTCAGCGGTGACCTTTAATGATCACTCTTCTGAGAATGCCGATGAATGGTTTTGGGAATTTGGCGATGGCGGTTTTTCCGGTGAGCAGAACCCTACTTTTCAATATGTTGATACGGGCTATTTCAATGTTGCACTAACGGCCTTTCATCGGGGTTGTAGCAATCGAATGAGCGTTGATAGTTTTGTGTATGTTAATCCGCCCAAATCGGGTTTTTCAATCGAACAATTTTGCGATAATCGCTATACCGTTAATCTATACTCTGGGGCAATTGGGGCAGACTCAGTTTTTTATGATTTTGGAGATTTGACAACGGAAGACG
>JBCBDH010000845.1:0-2556 GCA_038529855.1 Bacteroidota bacterium
GTTTGATATAGCCCAATTGGGAAATAGTGATGACTACTTCTTCATTGGGAATCATATCTTCTATGCTAATATCGCCATCAGCATAGCTGATTTCGGTGCGGCGTTCATCGCCATATTTTTCCTTGACCTCGAGTAGTTCCTCGATGATGATCTCCTTTTGGAGCTGATCGCTGTCCAAGATAGACTGCAAGTAAGCGATTTTTTTGAGTAAGTCTTCGTATTCTTCCCGAACCTTATCCCGCTCTAATCCTGTAAGCTTTTGGAGACGCATATCCAAAATCGCTCTAGCCTGAATTTCCGATAATTCGAAAGTGGACATCAAGCCATTGCGTGCCTCTTCTACTGTTTTAGATGCTCTAATCAAGGCAATTACCTCGTCCAAACGATCCAAGGCAATCAGAAGACCTTCAAGAATATGGGCCCTTTCCTGTGCTTTCTTTAGCTCAAATTTGGTTCTTCGAACGATGACCTCTATTCGGAAATCAATGAATTCTTCGATCAGGTCCTTTAGGTTTAGGGTCATTGGACGACCCTTGACCAGCGCTACATTATTCACCCCGTAAGAGGACTGCAATGGCGTATATTTGTAGAGTTTACTCAATACGACGTTTGCAATCGCATCGCGTTTGACTTCTACGACGATTCGCAAGCCATTACGATCCGATTCATCTCGAATATCACTGATGCCCTCAATCTTTTTCGCATTGGCCAATTCAGCCATTTTGACGATCATTTGGGCTTTATTGACTTGATAGGGAATTTCAGTAACGATAATGGTTTCTTTGCCAGAGGACTTGGTTTGAATCTCTGCTTTCCCACGTACGACCACTCTACCTCGTCCTGTCTCAAAACCTGACTTCACACCACTGTAGCCATAGATGATTCCACCTGTTGGGAAATCGGGGGCTTTGATGTATTTAGTGAGTTCCTCAATGGTGATTTCTGGATTTCCAATCGTAGCCACTACTCCGTCAATGACCTCACTCAGGTTGTGGGGCAACATATTCGTTGCCATTCCCACGGCAATACCAGAAGAGCCATTGACCAGTAAATTGGGCAATTTGGTAGGCAAAACGGTGGGTTCGGAAAGCGTATCATCAAAATTGAGCTCAAAATCAACCGTATCTTTTTTGAGATCGGCCAATATTTCATCTGAGATTTTTTCTAACCTGGCTTCCGTGTAACGCATTGCAGCAGGGCTATCGCCATCCATAGAGCCAAAATTCCCTTGACCATCAATCAAGGGATAGCGGAGCGACCAATCCTGGGCCATTCGGACCATAGTATCATAAACGGATTGATCCCCGTGTGGGTGGTATTTACCCAAAACCTCCCCAACGATACGGGCAGATTTCTTATGGGCTTTATTACTGACCAAGCCTAGTTCTGACATTCCGAAAAGCACACGGCGATGTACGGGTTTTAAACCATCTCGAACATCTGGAAGGGCTCTGGAAACAATAACAGACATGGAATAATCAATATAGGCGGACTTCATTTCATCCTCTATATTGATGGGAATAATTCGTGATTCAAGCGACATGCAAATCTTATCTTTGGTACCTTGATTAAAAAGCGAGGCAAAGATAAGAAAAACAGCATAGTTTTAATAAGATTGAATCGCTTATATTAGTGGAATAACATATAAAAAGCCGGTTGCGTTTTCACAACCGGCTTTGCACATAAAACATACGCCAATGATAAAATTTCTTATAGATCAATTTACTGGGGAATGGACATTATCATAGTGCTGGCGTTTTTTAGTGCAAATAAGAAAATGCGGTAATACCTCTCCTGATGATATTACCGCATAACCGGATCTTCCATAAATGGATACCGGGGATTAGTTATCTTTCATCGCTACCCGATACTCGTTCTTATCGTGCTTATTGACTACCCAGTAGTTGTAGTCGCGTACCATTCGATCGAGATTGCGATATAAAAATTGCTTCTTTCCAATGCGGCTGGCCAAGGCAGGATATTCCTTGAATAAGCCTTTTAAGTCTTTGCCGAACTTTTCCCGGCTGATTTTCTTAATTTTGCCACCTTCATCCTTAATGTAATAATGGTAGCGATAGGGCTTTCTTGGATCATTGCGCACCTCCACATAATAGCAATACAAGGCTAGCTCTCCGTCTTCTTCCTTTTGCATAAAGACCGTTTTTGGTCCAAAGGGCTTTGGCGGATAATCTACTTTGTTGGTTTCGAAGTGATACCAACGCTTCACCTTTCTGCCTAAATCATCCAATTCATTGTCCTCAAAGCCATAGCCCTTCAGCTGTGTAGGCTTGTAAGTGGTCTTTTTGGACTTTCCTTTCTCGTAAAAAACGACTTTGACTTCATTGTCAGTGATAGATCCCACAAGGACCTTCCCCTCTATGCGATCTCCATTGTTCTTAATTACATAGCCTTTAACCTTATCCCCTTTCTTTGCAAAAACGGATACGGAGAACAAGAAGGCCAACATGGTTAACAAAAACTGATTAGATATTCTCATAGTAACTATTTGTGGATTTAATATTTTAATTCACCCAGTTTGAAAAAAGCAAAATCCAC
>JBCBDH010000846.1:0-2555 GCA_038529855.1 Bacteroidota bacterium
CCGTAAAGTATTCTAAAAATTTTCCAGCTGTAATCATCCCCGCGGTATTACCACCCAGATTTCTCAAATCGGCAATATTAGATTTGAGTTGATCACCGTACTCACGCCAAAGGGGAAATTCGATCAGTCGCTCGTGGGTATTATAGCCACTTTGTAAAAACTGCGATTTAATAGGCCGATCTGCATTACCCATAAAACAGATGGCCTCTGGTCCACAGGCATACATCGCCGAGCCCGTCAGTGTCGCAAAATCAAGGACCAATTCTGGATTGAGTTGCTTGGCATAATGCAGTGCATCTGCTAAGATGAGGCGCCCCTCTGCATCGGTATTCAGTACCTCTACCGTCGTCCCGCTATACATGGTAATTACATCGCCAGGTACATAGGCATTATTCCCTGGTCGATTATCTGTAGAAGGTATCAGACCGATCAGGTGAAAAGGCAATTTGGCCTTTGCTGCTGCCGCCATTGTACCAATCACCGCTGCCGCTCCCGCCATATCACTTTTCATCATATCCATCGAATTGGCCGTTGGCTTCAAACTAAGACCACCCGTATCATAAACAACTCCTTTGCCAACCAGTACAATGGGTTTTTTGTTCTTCGCCTTTTCGGGTTTCCATTCCAGAATGTTGAAAGTCGGTGGGCGAACACTGCCCATATTAACTGCCAGGATGCCTCCCATCTTCAGTCTCTCGATCTTCTTTTTGTCAAAAACCTTTACACTAAAACCATAAGTTTTACCCAGGTCTTTAATCTCTTTACTCATCATCTCTGCAGAGAGATAAGATTGTGGCTCATTGACGAGATCACGGGCGATACAAGTCGCCGTCAGCACTGCATTTAGATCGCTTATCTTGGTTCGGGAAGCGATCTGTTCGTGGATGCGAATATGCCGAAGAGGACTGGCCTTTTCGCTTTTCTTTTTGAAATATTTTAAAAACCGATAATTCCCCAAGACCATCCCTTCGATGTAATCGAGACCTCGATTATCTGGTCGATGGTTGAGTAAGGTAAGGCGCTCTATTTTATAGTGATTGAGTACGGAGAGGATATCATTCCCTGCCATTCGGGCATCTTCCCTGGCATAATTGGGATCGTCATTTTCTTTGAGAAAATGGACGATAAGCATTCTTTTTTCTTGTGGAATAAAAACGTGGCGAATTTGCTTTTTAGCAGCTTGTTGGAGAAAGGCGATTTCCGTTTTATCTAAAAATGAAGATGCCCAATCAAAATGATCTTGTTTAGCTAGAATTAATAGATGATCGTTACTTTTGTATGCTTTTGTTACCGATAGTCTGGTATTCATTACCTAAATTTAGCTCGAAGCGCAGCAGCTTTTTCGTTGTTGAACAAGGATTTGCGTGTAAAATTATCGCAAAGATAGCGAATAAAGCTGATAAAAGCCTTGATGGCAGAATGATCTGTAAGTTGCTGAATTTCGCTTCTTTACAATTTACAAAAAGCATAATATTGAAAGCCAAGAAATCTTACGGCCAACATTTTCTGAATCGCCCAGATATTGCCGAGCGCATTGCCCATAGTCTTATTCATACCGATCAATACCGCCGAATACTCGAAGTGGGACCAGGGCAAGGCATGCTCACACAGCATTTATTACGTCGGGATTTAGACCTGATTGTGGTAGAGGCAGACCGAGATATGGTTTTGTACTTAAACAAAAATTATCCACAACTCAAAGAGCGAATTGTTAGTGCTGACTTTTTGAAAGTCGACTTAAAAGCCCTCTTCCACGGGGAAAGTTTTGGATTGATTGGCAATTTCCCCTACAATATTTCCTCACAGATCTTATTCCGAATGCTCGACTATAAGGAGCAAATTCCAGAGATGGTCGGTATGTTTCAAAAAGAAGTTGCAGATCGGGTAGCGGCAGGGCCTGGAAGCAAAATTTATGGTGTAATCAGCGTATTGATACAAGTCTATTACGAACCGACCTATTTATTTACTGTAGAAAAGGAGTCTTTTAGCCCACCCCCTAAAGTGCGCTCCGCGGTGATTCGATTGACGCGTAAAGCTAAACCAGAAACCGATTGTTCGCCTTCCCTATTCAAACGCGTGGTCAAACAAGCTTTTAGTCAACGCCGAAAGATGCTGCGCAATACCATGAAGGCATTTATCAAAAACGATCCGATCCTAGACCAGGAGTTTTTTAAACAGCGGCCAGAACAATTATCCATTGCCGAATTTGCTCAATTGACCCAATGGATTGAAGAGCGCATTAAAAATTAGGATAAACGCATAGGGATATCGCGATCCCGCAAATGTTGCTTGAGTTCACCAATTCCGATTTCCTTGAAGTGAAAAATGCTGGCAGCCAAGGCAGCATCCGCCTTTCCCTTGGTAAATACTTCCTCAAAATGTACTTTCTTTCCCGCTCCACCCGAAGCAATCACTGGAATATTGAGCATAGCGGACACCTCTGCCAGAATATCACAGGCAAAGCCATCTTTGGTTCCATCGTGATCCATAGAGGTAAATAGAATCTCGCCTGCTCCGCGCTCCTCACTCTCCTTCACCCAATCCAAGAGCCGTAT
>JBCBDH010000847.1:0-2552 GCA_038529855.1 Bacteroidota bacterium
AGTACATTATCTGAGACGCCATTAATGCTGTAAAAACGAGGAGAACGTACTTGATAACTTACCAGATTATGGAGGTACTCTATATAAAATTAATTATGAATCTTACGAATCTTTCTTATCTGTTGAGTATAAGTTAAAAACCAAAAATAAAATACAGTACTTCATTCAGCTAGGAGGCTTATTGAATATCTACCACAGGGTTCACCTTGATAGGTATATTATGAGCAGAGACAGTGGAGAAAGAACGCCTAGCTCAAGTGTTACCTACTTTCAGGTTAGTGGTAGTCTGAAAAAAGTACTTCAAAGATATCTAGAACTCAACCTTTGGCGTTTGGGAATGTCATTAGGCGCTGGAATAACATACGAACCCTGGCCTTTCTTTTCGCTCAGCGCCAGCCCTG
This sequence comes from Bacteroidota bacterium, assembly GCA_038529855.1. Lineage (GTDB taxonomy): Bacteria > Bacteroidota > Bacteroidia > Chitinophagales > Saprospiraceae > JBCBDH01. The sequence continues at coordinate 402 of JBCBDH010000847.1, forward strand.
AATTTAGGTATTACGGTAATTTAAAAGATACTTCTCGCGCTTCTACCATAGTAGAAGGGGGGATATATAGTATTGGAGTGGCCCTAAGTACGCAGCTAAAATTCTAGGCCACTAAAAAAGAATTATCCTCAACTACAAAATAAATAGGCATCGCAGATGCCCAAGCCATCTATTGCCTGTTTCCAGTAGCCAATGGCTGCTATTTGTTCTTGCGCAAGGGACAAACTGGACTGTTTACTAAAAAAGCAGTTCGCTACCAAGTGGTCGAAAGACCATCTACATCATTCAAAAAGCATCGCAAGCTCCGCTAATACACTAGTTGAGCCCTGCTCATGCTATGTCCTTATCTAAAAAATAGCTTTATGAAAAAGATAAATATTGTATTATTTGCTGTCCTTTTATTCAGCATGCCCATCAATGCCCTTGCACAAGTATCAGATAATCCCTGCCAATGGGATAAATTGACTAATCTCCTGGGCCCCCATTTGCTCATAAAACAATCAACGACCTTTGAAGAAGCTGCTCCCGCTTATGCCATTGATGGAACGACAAGCGCGAGCTGGTTGGCTGGAAATGTGTCTCGCACTACAGTGGAGGAGAACGCCTGGCTCGAAATTGACCTGGGCGCTGTTTATGCCTTGGGGGCCATAGAAGTTTGGTATCCAACTGATCTATACCCAGCGGGTTTGAATGATTATTACATTTTAGTAGCCCGTGATACTTTTCCAAGTACAGATTTATCCGTTCTGCTTACACAAGAGGATATCTATTCTTTGTATGTGATAGGAACCTTGGCTTCTGCTTCCACGATCCCTTTGGGTTTTCCCAGTGGGCGATATGTGCGTTTGCAAAAGGCGAATAGGGGCTTTTTGGCCTTTTCAGAAATTATCATTCCAGGAACGGATATAGAGATTTGTGACAATGGCGAAGACGATGATTGCGATGGGAAGGTGGATTGCGAAGACAGCGATTGCAGCCCCAATGTCAGTAATATTGACCTTTCGCAAGCGCCCTCCTGTCAAGCTTGTTCAGATGGAGCCATAAGGATACAGGCTGATCGCGAAGGGATCAAATACAGCATTGATGGGGGACAGACCTATCAGGAAGATCCCCTATTTGAGGATTTGGCGCCTGGCGATTATACCATCGTGGTACTCAACGGACAGACGGGGTGTCGATATGAGGAAAGTGTTCGTCTGGAAGCCACAGCAGGCGAGCCCAATGACTGTTGTGCAAATGGAGATTTTGAGCAAGGCAATTTTGAGAATTGGGAAGGGGGAAGTGGTTTTGTAGAAGAAGATGGGGAAGTGGTCATTACGGAAAATGAAATTGTAGACGATTTTGGTTTTGATTCTTTTCATGTGGTCATCTCTGAGGAGGACGATTATGAAGATCCTGCTATTCCCAATTTACCCGTATTTAGCAATACAACTGGAGATTTTGTCGCCCGTTTGGGTAGAAAGGAGGCAGGGCGTAAAGCGGAGCGATTGACTTATGAATTTGAGGTGGAGGAATGCAATACCAATTTTCGGTTTAATTATATGGTGGTTGGGGAAGATCCGCCAGATGGTGATCATGGGGTGGAGGATAATGGATTTTTTGAGTTTCGGATTTATGATGTAGAGAATCCAGATGAGTCAATAAAAATAAGTAAAGCTACTGTAAATGTTAATAATAATATTTTTACAGTGGGTGATAAGATTGGTGATTTAAGTATTGTTTACACCAACTGGATTTGTGAGTCTGTTGATCTCAGTGAGTTTGTTGGTGAAAAAGTAGTGGCTGAATTCACTGTCGCTGACTGTGTGGAAGGCGCCCATTGGTGCTATGCCTATATCAGTGGTTTGTGCAATGCGGCTCAGGCTATGGTGCCCGTCGTTGATTTAGAGGAGGAGGCTGTTTACTGTAGTAATCAAGCCATTGAGGTAGATGCAAGTAGCAGTTTGGGCTATACGCGTTTTGGGTGGACGGTTTGTGCTTTGGACGATTTGGGGCAGCCTGTGGATTGTGTGACTTATGATGCTTTGCAGGGAGGGATTTTGGGTTTGTTTGATGCGGGGGCTTATTATCAGGAGGGAGGAGAAGTATTGGTGTGTGGGCAAGATTATCGAATCAGTTTGACGCTTGAAAACGATAGTGGGCCAGCAGTCA
>JBCBDH010000848.1:0-2550 GCA_038529855.1 Bacteroidota bacterium
ATACGTGATTGCAGGTAGTGACTTGAGTACAGACGTGTGAACTTCCGATCTCTCAAAAGTTTCCAGGAAAAACACGCCAGCCTATTGGCCCAATACGTCATTCCTGATAATTTTGGTACTCATCTATTTTCCCTGGAAACTTTTGAGGAAGCAAACGAATTAGTTAATTTAAATCCATGAAAAGCAGTTTATTGATTTTGGGGGGCACCCAGCAGATTGGTCGACGATTAATAGAAGTGCTGCAAGCAAGCGATAAAGACCAATACGATATACATCTGTTTAATCGAGGAAAAACCAATCCCCATCTTTTCCCTTTTGCCAAAAGAATCATTGGCGATCGAAATACTGATGCCATCGAACAAATCTTTGCTCGCGATTGGGACATTGTACTGGATTGTACCTGCTATCAGCCCCATTCTCTCCAAAAGATATTGAAAGGGCTAAAAGGAAGGGTTGGTCGCTACATCCTGATCTCTACCATCTCCGTCTACGACTATGAGCAAAACAAGGAAAACCCAAGCCCCATTGCTGAGGACTTTCCGCTCCGCTCCTTCACACAAGACCAAATCAATGCGGAAGGCTTTCGCTTTTACGGCGAGAAAAAAGTAGCGGCTGAACAGTTTTTACAAGAAAGTGAACAATCAGACCACATCATCCTACGACCTCATTTTATCTATGGTCGTTACGATTGGCAAAATCTGGATTATTATTGGATGTATCGCTTGCGGCATTTTGATCGCTTGCTATTGCCAGAAGGAGGGCAGGACCTGGTGCATCGCAGCTATATTGAAGATCTGGTCAAGGCATTGCTGGTCCTGATGGAATTGCCCAAGCACAGACAGGTCTATAATTTTACTTCTCATCCAGCGATTCCACTACATACTTATTTGGATACTTTAGAAGCAGTGATGGGAACGACTACACAACGCATTCCTGCACCAACGGCCTTTCTACAGGAGCAAAAGATTCGTCCCGTATACGATATCCCGCTTTGGAGCAATGGCAGCCATTTTCAATTCTCCAATGCCAAATTGGAAGCGGACGTAGCAATGGCCTACACCAGGCTTGATCAAAGTATGGAAGAGACCTATGCCTGGAATCAGGAGCGAAGCGAATGGAAGGAAGGGCGATTGGGGATGAGTAGAGAAAAAGAAGAAGCACTACTCAAACAACTGGCCATCCATTCCTCTGTCGACTAATAGGCTTTTTTCCATTCCTGTGGGCGAGGCGTGAATCGATGTATTTGCGCTGGCTTTCCCCCCTTGCCTTCATTGCTGATCCACAAAGTTCCATCTGGTGCAAAGCACAAACCCTCAGGTTGGGAATGTACCTCGCGGTCGAGGGCCACAACATGCGCAATTTGAAGATTGGGCCGTAGAATCAAGAGCAGTTTGCCTACGGAAGAGCTGATGTACCACTCCTTACTTATTGGATGGATGGCAATGGCAGAAGGGCTGAAAATCATCTTAGAACGAAATTGATCCTTTATCGCTTCGCTCTCACCCTGCTGCTCCAAAAAATCCAAAATCGCCTGGCGTTCAATACGCAGGACGGCTGGTTCTATCAATTCCTTTGCCTTGAGGTCAAAAGCGTAAACCAGCTTAGCCTCTTCGTCTTTCTTATCCCCATTACTTTTGCAAGCTAGCAATAATTGGTCTTTGTCTGCATCATAGCCAAGTCCTTCAACATCGTCCTGCTGGCTAAGCGCATTTTTGTATTTTTTGGCTTTGCTCTTTTTATCAGCATTCTCATCCACCGCTCTAAGGGTGCCAGAGCTTTGAACGATGTAAATCTGGCCATTGACCCATTCTATGCCTTCATAATCCGCTGCTTTGCCAAATTTTCGTTGCTCCGTGACCTTCCCTTCCTTGGGATCGATGAAAAAAAGCTGTCCCTTTTCATCATTTATGGCGATAAGATGGGCTGGATTGGGCATCCAAGTCAGTCCAGATATTTCTTTTAGTACAGGTGCTAAATCCCAAGTTGAATCAGGTTGATTAAAGGAGTAGGGGATAGCGGAGCGCGAACTTGAGCTTGTTGAAGGCTCAGGTGCTGTCGTCTCTGCCACCGCAGCATCAGTAGCTGTTGGGGTAGAGGGATTGCAGCAAAGCGTGCAAGTGGTCAGGAGTAGGAGTAAGCTTATTCTTATCATTTACTTTTTATTGCTTGTGGGTGGTCCTGTCGGACTGACTCCCCGCTAAAGCGGGGTCAGTCCGACAGTAGTGCGCTGTCTTCGTTCTACCAAAGCGGTGTCAATCCGACAGTTGCGCGTGGGCTTCCTTCCGCTAAAGTGGTGTCAGTCTGACAATTGCGCGAAGGCCCCTAGTATTTTAGCGCTATCTGATGCATGCTAGCTTTTTTTGAGCTTGGGTCTTCATTTTTCAGTCGATAAAAATGAAGCAAAAATCTAGGCGAAATAAACTCGCTCTGCTCAGACAGTATTTCGCCAGGCTTCCCGCGCTTGAGAGGGGCTGCCCTGTCGGACTGACTCCCCGCTAAAGCGGGGTCAGTCCGACAGTTGCGGGCTGTCTTCGTTCTACCAAAGCAGTG
>JBCBDH010000849.1:0-2548 GCA_038529855.1 Bacteroidota bacterium
TCAATTTGATTGCAGTGGTCATGTCTCGATTTTGTCTATGGGAAACTGCTTATTTTTTGGCCAAAAGACAGTGGCGACAGGCATTTAGACGGCGATCTAAGGAGCCTACACATTCGCCATTGGGCGATGGGCAGACCGTGGCGACCTGGTATTATGGGCCAAGTGATTTTTCCGCCTATTTTGAAAAGGCATTTGAACAAGTGGCTTGTCAGGCCGTAGGATTCTTTTTACCCCCCTCTTATTTAGAGCCCACTTTTGCCCAAAGAGGGGATTTGCTGCATCGCCTTAATCGCTGGGAATTGGCCACACAGCACCAATCGTTTTGGGCGGCAGCTGCTGATCACTATTTGTTGAGTTTGCGAAAGAAAGATGCTTAGCCATCTGGATCAAGGATAATATGTGCAAGGTATGAAGATCGTTTTTACACATGCTTATTTTATTGCGGAAGATGTAAAAGAACAGGCCATTATGCGCCCCTATCCGCCTTTGGGTATTTTGTACCTTTCTGCTTGGTTGGATAAGCATGGGGTAGACAATGAGGTATTTGATACCACCTTTTCAACCAAAAAAGAGCAAGAACACTATTTGCGGGAAAACGCTCCTGATGTCATCGCGATCTACACCAATCTAATGACCAAACTAAATGTGGTCGCTCTTCTCCGCTATATTCGACAGGAACCCGCTACGCAAAATAGCTTGGTGGTGATCGGTGGGCCAGATGTCACATATAATATTGAGAATTACCTGGATACTGGAGCAGATATCGTCGTTTTTGGCGAAGGAGAGCAAACGATGCTGGAAATCGCTAAAGCTTATGAAGCGGGATTTAGAGACCAATTTTCGCATATTGACGGCCTGGCTTTTCGTGAGGCAGATGGCAATGTGATGAAAACGGCTGGCCGCAAGCGCATCCGCCCCGTGGATGAGCTGCCCATTCCCAATCGCCACAAGATCGACTATCAAAAATACCTTGATACCTGGAAAGAATTTCATGGGCATAGTACGATTTCCATAAGTACGCAAAGAGGCTGCCCCTATACCTGTCGCTGGTGTAGTACGGCTGTATATGGCCAAAGCTATCGCCGCCGCTCCCCTGCTTCTGTGGCGGAGGAATTAGAATTATTGCAAAGGGATTATCAGCCCGATCAATACTGGTTTGTCGATGATGTTTTTACGGTAAGTCATAAATGGCTGGTCAATTTTCGCGACGAATTGCAAAAACGTCAATTGAACATCTCCTTTGAATGCATCACTCGGGCCGATCGATTGAATAAAGACATCGTACAGGTACTCAAAGACTGTGGTTGTTTTCGCGTCTGGATTGGAGCGGAAAGTGGTTCTCAGAAAATATTGGATGCGATGGATCGACGGGTGGAAGTACAGCAGGTGCGCGAGATGATTGTAGAGGCCAGAAATCAAGGGATGCAGGCAGGGACCTTTATCATGTTGGGCTATCCTGGCGAGACGGAGGAGGACATTCGAGAAACCCTTGACCATTTACGCATCTCCAATCCAGATTTGTTTACCATCACGGTGGCTTATCCAATTAAAGGGACGGGCCTGTACGAAGAGGTAGAGGCAAAGCGACTGAGCAATGCGGATTGGTCGGCCAGTACGGACCGCGACATTGATTTTGTGCGTACTTATCCAAGACCCTATTACGATTTTGCAGTGCGTTGGTTGGTGAATGGGGTGAATTTGCACAAGCTCAAATTACAAAACAGGAGCTGGAATCCGCGTGGCCTTAAATTACAAATTAAGATCACAGCGGCTCGAATGGGGATGTGGTGGTATCGCTCTTTTGGTAAAACGCCTAGCACCTAATGGATTTTTTAGCTAATTTCCCACAACAAAATAAGGTTTATTATCTATCTCCTCATAGCGCTGAATTTGAGTCAGCCTATTTGGATATTCGGGAAAAGGAAGGCCGCGTCCACAGCGATGAGCAGGTGCTTCAACTGCCACGAGTGGCTAAAAATCATCCCCACGCGCAGGAATGGAAAGTACGGATTCAATCCCTAAATCGCTTCATGGATTATTTGAAAAAGCATGCCATTAAGGGAAGGGTATTGGATTTGGGTTGTGGCAATGGTTGGTTTACGCGCTATTTGATGGAGATTTCGGGTGTGGAGATTTTGGGAGCGGACATCAATCGTTTGGAATTGGAGCAGGCGGCTCGCTTGTTCAATAGAGAAAACGGCCATTTTGCCTATGGGGATATCTTTGCCGAAAGTTGGCCCACCCAATATTTTCAGTTGATTGTTTTGAACAGCTGCATCCAATATTTCCCCAATTTAAAAGCCTTGATGGATCGCTTAATGACCTTAGTTCACCCTCATGGAGAGATTCACATTCTCGACAGTCCTTTCTATGCGCCAACTGCAGTCCCTGCTGCACAGGTGCGAAGCAGGGCTTATTACGAACAAATGGAAGTTCTTGCCATGACGGATTATTACCATCATCAAAGTTGGGAGGAGCTGCAAGCCTATTCACCAGCTATCTTGTATCGCCCCAATAGCTGGCGCACCAAGATTAGCAAGCTTCTTCA
>JBCBDH010000850.1:0-2547 GCA_038529855.1 Bacteroidota bacterium
ATCCCAACCCAGCTTGGAAGAAGTCGCCACGTAGCTTGAAGGAGGAACAGTACAAATCTTTTTATCAGGAATTGTATCCCTTTAGCCAGGAGCCGCTTTTCTGGATTCACCTAAATATCGACTTCCCTTTTAACCTAACGGGTATTCTCTATTTCCCACGCCTGAACAATTCGCTGGAAGTACAGAAAAATAAAATCCAGCTTTATTCTAATCAAGTCTATGTCACGGATGATGTCAAAGAAATCGTTCCTGAATTTTTGACGCTCTTGCACGGGGTGATTGATTCTCCAGATATTCCATTGAATGTTTCTCGTTCTTATCTACAAAGTGACCAGAATGTGAAGAAAATATCTGGCTATATCACCAAGAAGGTAGCGGATAAGCTCAATTCTTTGTTCAAGAAGGACCGCGAAGACTTTGAAGCCAAGTGGAAGGATCTCGGCATCTTTGTGAAGTACGGTATGATGTCTGATGAAAAATTCAATGACAAGGCCCAGAAGTTTACCTTGCTTAGAAACACGGCAGGCGAGTCTTATACAATTGAGGAGTACAAGGAAAAGATCAAAGCCAATCAGACCGATAAATACGATAAATTGGTAATGGTTTACACCAATAATCCAACGGAGCACGACAGCTTTATCCAGTCAGCTAAAACACGCGATTACGATATCCTGGAATTTGATACGGTGATTGACAATCACTTTATGCAGCATTTAGAGCAAAAGCTGGGTGATGTCACCTTTGTTAGAGTGGATTCAGATACGGCCGATAATCTGGTACAGAAAGACGAAACCAAGGAGTCAGTACTGAATGAGAAAGAAGAGACCAAGATCAAGGAAATGTTTGAGGGACAGATCAGTGATTCTGCCGCGACAGTTACGCTTAAGGCCCTATCGCCAGAAGATCAGCCTGTTATGATCACTCGCCCTGAGTTTATGCGTCGAATGAAGGAGATGCAAGCGCTACAGGGGATGCAAATGGGGGCCTTCCCAGATACCTATAATGTAGTGGTCAATGCCAATCATCCATTGGTCGCAGATCGCTTATTGAAGATGCGTAGCCAGGATAAGAAAGAGGAGTTTGTCAGGCATTTGTACAATCTCGCGCTGCTGAATCAAGGCATGTTAAAAGGAACAGAACTTACGGCCTTTATCAACAAGAGCATCGACTTTTTGAAGTAATAAAGAACTAAATTATATCCTTTTTCAAAGCGGCTAGGTACTTTTACCTGGCCGTTTTTTTTAGAAAAAAATAAAGCTGTTGAAAGCGCTCTGCGAATTCAACAGCTTTACTAGATGAACCTTGATATGCTAATGAGGTAAATGGGTCTTCTAGAGCAATTAGTTAGCTGCCCAGAAGAAAGTCTAGTGTTTAATGCTGAATAATCATTTTATTGCTAATTTGAATATCGTTTGTTTGTAGTTGATAATAGTATAAACCATTGGGTAAATCCCCTACTTCCCAATCAACTTGATGCTGGCCTTCAGCGTAATTGCCACGGAAAGCTTTGACCACTTGGCCATTGGTATTCAGTAGGCTTAATTGCAGGTTTTCTTGTGCCTGGGGCAAGAAGAAACTGATTTGAACAAACTGATTAGCAGGATTGGGTTGGATGGCACCAAGCAGGGTAGTATTAGGGGCAGCCGTATTTGTTTGGGTGGCTTGATGATTGATTTGCAAATCGTGTAAGGCGATGCCTGCTGGCTTTGTACCATCCTCCGTATAGGCTTCTGCGGAGAGGTATTGCTCATCTATGTTGAGCCAGTCACTCAGCAGTCCATTCTGTAGTGCTTTCAAACGGATCGTAAATAAAGGTGCTTCATTTGCTAACTTTTGCGGGTAGGCAGAATTCCAGCTACAGGCCAAGAGGTTTTTATCAATCAAATGAACCAGGTTATTTTCAGTCATATCTGCCAGTTCTCCACTAGGCATGATTTGTTCGATAGCAATTGCCTGTTGATCGTAGCTGAGCGCTAGCTGCAGACCTAATAGCTCAGTGGCGGCCTCTGCGCGGACTTGAATATCGTAAGTTTGTCCAGCGCTCAGCATGGGGTCGTCAATTTGAAGTGAGAGGTTTTGACTACTGCGGTTTTCGCTGTCTTGATCACTAGTAAAAGGGTTGGTAGAGCTGCCATTGACATCTCCAGTTTTGATGCTGATAAAGGTGAAGCAAGTATCGCTATTGGATGATCCGCCCCAGGAGACAACATTGGGGATGGTTGTCGAAAAGGGATTAGAGGGGTTGGGGAAGACAAAGGTTTCTGGAATAAACTGCCAGGAGGTATTATCTGCAAGTTGGGTGTCGAGGAAAAGGATCAAACGACGCAAAATAACGATGTCAAAAGCGGTGATAGAGCCAGTGCTATTGGCATCTGCCGCAAGAAGCTTATAGGGAGAATCTAGTGATTCAATACCGAGAATATGGCGGATAATTAAAACCAAGTCAAAAGTAGAGACTCCATTTAATGGGTTCTGATTTTGTACAGGTCCAAGAAAGCAGAGCGATGTTAGAGCAGAAGTATCAAAGACATGGCAATTTCCATCAAC
>JBCBDH010000851.1:0-2543 GCA_038529855.1 Bacteroidota bacterium
TGCCTTCAAGCTCGGCACCTTCCTCAATCGAAAGCATGAGATCGAAAATGCCGAACTCAAAAAACTCATCGCAGAACAGGACATCAACCAGGAAAAACTGGCCATCAGAAGCGAAGTCCTACAACGCTATCAAGAATATCTTTTGTCTATAGAAGTACTCACGACTCGCAGTCTAGCCGAAGAAAATGCCTATGAAGCTTACAAATTGCTCTCTGAACAATTCAAGGTAGGCAAGGCAGATTTGGAGGACTTCACCAATGCCTCTAGTGCTTACTTCTCCGCTACCGAAGCCCGCCAATTGGCCCAAACGGATGTTAAGCTAACGCAAATTAAGGTGGAGGAAATGATTGGGATTAGTTTGGATAAGGCGAAGCGTTTAGGGCCAAAGGAGGATAAATAGGCTATCTACATCCCAACATCGTGGGATTCTCCACTTCCAACAAACCATCCTTTTTCAACAAATCAATATACAATCTTGCGCCGTACTGATTGAGGTGCTGGTAATCGCTAAAAGCTTTGACGTCTTTAATAGCTTGGGAATAGTCATAGACCTTCATACCAGTAGCTAGCTCGATATTTTGTAACCAGCGATCAAAGTCGATGAAGCGCTCTGCATAGGGACTGTAGTAGGGATTGACGAGGAGGCGAACTGTTAAGCCTTTTTTCTTGGCGATTCGGACGGTGCTGCTTAAGGCACCAAGGGTATTGCCTGGAAGATGAAAGCGGAGCGAATCTGACTGAGCGACCGTTTGGACCAGATGCTCGTTCATCTCTCGTTCATTGAGCCAATATTCGTCTGATTTTCCGAGATAGTATAGGGCCCGTTGAAAGACCTCACCATTATAGCGGAAGAGATGGCTGAGTCTGCCTGCATAGGCGACGGTGGGAATGCTATCCACAATGAGTTGATCAAGTCTTTGGGAATGGGGCGAATAGAGATTGAAGCCGCTGACAAGTTGATTATTGATGCGGTCGCACATGCTGACGTCGATGAGCAGGATATCAGGGTTTTCGTAGCGGTCGAGGTAATCGGCAAGCAGGACCTGGCCCAGATCTATGGGGAGGCCATTATAGCTAAAATTGAAGGTAGACTGGCCAGTGAGTTCTTCGATGTAGGGTTGGTAGAAGATCAGGCCACGGGAGTTGCCAAGGAGGAGGATATCGCTTTGGGCCTTTTGCTGATAGAGTCGAGAATAGCGAAATTGGCTTTGCCCCGCCAATTGCCCCAAGAGCCAACCGCCCAGGCGATCACCTGCAAAAAAAACCAAAATCAATCCGATTATCCAGTAGAGTTTTTTCACGATGTTTAAAACTGAAAGTAGATGAAGGAATTGGCTCCAAAGCTACCAAAAAAGGCGATGAGCCACAAAAGAGTGGCAAAGGAGAGCACTCGGAAGACTGGACTTCTCAAGCTAACTTGGTAAAAGCTAAATCGGAAATCAGCGATCTCAACCGCTAGTAACAGGCCAATCAGCAAAAAGCCTTTGACCACCGTAAAGCGATTGATGACACTACCAAAATTGAAGTTTTCCAGCGAATATATCCCACTGATCACTTCATTGGCAATCTGAAAATCAGGTGCCCGAAAATAAATCCAAGCCAAACAGGTAAAGAAATACACTATGCCTATAGCCATCCCATTTTGCAACCAGATCGGTAAGCGCATAGCATCTAAAGTGCGATTCCAAATGGGCCCTGCGAGTCTCTGTACGATTAGGTAAAAGCCATGCAAAAAGCCCCAGAATACAAAAGCCCAACTCGCGCCATGCCACAATCCCCCCAGCAACATCGTCACCATAAGGTTCATATAGGCAAACAGCTTGAGGGCGTTTTGCTCACTTTGGCGCATGTATCCTACCAGGCCCACACTCAAAACTGCATAAGCCAACCACAGCCACCACCAGCCCGTCAATGCCGCTGATAAAAGCATAAAAGCGACAATCACCATCCAGGAAGCCTTGGTCCCCCCGCGATTGCCCCCAATGGGAATGTATAGATAATCGCGTAGCCAGCTCGATAGCGAGATGTGCCAGCGCGTCCAGAATTCACTAAAGTTTTTGGAGAAATAGGGCGTTCTAAAATTGACGGGAAAGTCAAATCCCATCAAACGCGCCAGACCAATAGCAATGTCGGAATAGCCTGAGAAATCACAGTAGATCTGAAAGGAGTAAAAGATCACCCCAATCAGCAAATGCAGCGAGGAAAAGCCCCCTGGTTCTGCAAAACACTGATCGACAAAAGGCGCCAGCGAGTCCGCTACCGCTACCTTCTTGAAAAAGCCCCACAAAATCTGTCCCGTCCCTGCAATAAAGCGATCCCAGTTAAACTCCCGATCCTTTTGGAATTGGGGAAGAAAATCACTGGCCCGAACAATCGGCCCAGCCACCAACTGCGGAAAGAAGGAGATAAAAGTAGCAAACCGCAAAAAATCACGCTCCACCGCAATCTTTTTATAATACACATCAATGGTATAACTCATTGACTGAAAGGTGTAAAAGGAAATACCAACAGGTAGAATGATATTCAGCGTATTCCAGGACGGT